>JACCRK010000290.1 GCA_013813565.1 Herpetosiphonaceae bacterium | reverse complement strand
CGCTGTAGATGTGGCTGTAGCTTTACCGGGCTGCATCAGCTATGATTCGAAATCCAGGCTGGGCCGTCATCGCGTAGGCAAACGTGATCGTGGCGCCTGGCGTGATTGGCTCCGCCGGCTGAAGGATGGTCGGATAGGTCAGCCCTGAGTCATAGTCGTCCAGCACGATGCCGCCAAAGGTGACAATCTGCGTCCGCAGCAGCAGAGTCCGCAAATTGGCGGGGACATCATGCGGGATGTGGACGGTGCGTGGGGCGAGCAGCGCGGCTGGTGTTCGGGCAGTCTCAACGGTCAGGTCGATCAATGTTCCCAGCTCCACCCGTGCGCGCTCAAGCAGCACGCCTCCCTCAGCATCCACAAAGGCAAACTCCTTGCTGGTATCGGCCAGACACGCCTGCACGGTGATCCGCTCAGGGACCAGCAGCCCCTGGGGATGCAGCTGGGAGACCAGCCGCAGCGTGATGGCGACCTGTGGCTCGTGCTCCAGGGCTTTCTGCATCGTTTCGCTTACCAGGAGATGGAACTTCTGGTCGGTTGGATGGCGGTAGGCGGTCGCATCGCCACACACCAGCGTCTCCACCAATGCTCCCAGCCCAAAGTGGTCCAGCAGACAGGCGACCGCATCCAGCGACTCTTGATGGATATCGATCAGCGTCACCTGCAGCTGCGCGGGCGTCCATCGGGTGAGCAGTGGCAGCAGCAGCGCGGCAAACGGGCCAGTCCCGGCATAGAGCACCCGCAGACATTGGTTGGGAAAGCGCTCCTGGGCCACCTGCAGCGCCGCCGCAACTCCCTGGATAAAGCGCGCCGTGCGCAGCGGATCGCCCATGCAGCGGGCCGCCCCGAGCGCTGAGATCATTTTCCCGGAGGCGGCGAAGGAGTCATGGTATTTTTCAAGCTGGCTGGGATCCTCCTGGATCGCCGTCAGCTGGGCAAACCACTGGTAGAGCGTCGCAACTGTCTGAAACAGCTCGCCATAGGAGGTTTCAGGGCTGAGCAGGATCGTGGTTTGGCGCTGAAGATTCGTGCCTGTGGGCGCCAGGCTGGCGGCTGCGGTCACCGAGATGGTCATGGCTGGTTCCTCCTACGTTGTGCTTCGGCATTATCGCACACCCCGGCGACCCAGCGCCTGTGCCTGATCTCCCCCGGTTTTTACCCTTTTTTTACCCTTTCCCCCGCCCCTGAGATCGAGTGTAATACGCGCATCTGGCAATCGCCGCCAGGATCGGCAGCCACATCGCGCTGCACCCGTCATTTTTTAGTTGAGGAGACTGACCATGCACCGTTATCCTTCCTGGCTCTCAGGCCTTGTACTGCTATCTTTACTTTTTGTTATCACCGTTGCCCAGGCCGCCCCCGCCTTCACCGAACAGTTCGACCGCGATCTGGCCACCTCACCAATTTTCGCGTGGACCTCCGAGTCGGCGCTGCCGCGCGGCACGGCCAACGTCAGCGCGGCCCAGGCCAGCGACGGCAAGATCTTGCGCCTGCAGATCGGCGCCGGGCAGCCGGCCAACCCTGGCAACGGCGCCAACATCATCTCCAAGCAGCTGTACGACTACGGCACCTACGAAGCGCGCCTGAAAACCCCGACCTGCCCAACCAGCGAGGGCGTGATCAGCGGCTTCTTCACCTACTTTAACGATGGCAGCGACAGCAACGGCAACGGGCTGCCCGACAACAGCGAGATCGACTTCGAGTGGCTCTGCGCCGAGCCGCAGTCGATCTACCTGACCCTGTGGACCGACTATAACCCCAGCACCGAGGAGAGCCGACGGGTTTTCCGCAAGATCAACCTGGCCAGCGGGACGGTCGAGTACACCCGCTACTCGACCAACTTCGGCGGCGCCTTTACCGACCTGGCCGGCAGCGCGACCGAGGCCAGCCCGACGACCGTGGCGGCGCTGCCTGGCTACAACTCCGCAGCGGCCTACTATGAGTACGGCTTCAGCTGGAGCGCCACCAGCATTGTGCTGTGGGCGATCAACCCGGCCAGCGGCCAGCGGATTATCTTGTGGGACTACCGCGGGCCGTCCGCCCGGATCAGCAAAGTGCCAGCCTACGCAATGGCGAATGTCTGGCACACCAGCGCCTGGGCGCCCGAGTGTTGCCCGGCGGCGCTCCAGCCGCCGTCGGCCACCCGCAGCCTCGATATCGACTGGCTGCGCTACTCGCCCGTGACCAGCCCGACCGACACGACCCCGCCAAGTACGCCGGGCGGATTGAGCTCGCCGTCAAAAACCAGCTCCAGCGTCAGCCTGAGCTGGGCCGCCGCCACTGACAACCTCGGCGTCACCGGCTACGAGGTGTTTCAGAACGGCGGCAGCACGCCGGTCGCCACGGTCGGCGGCGCCAGCGCCACGGTCAGCGGCCTGAATCCCAGCACATCCTACAGCTTTACGGTCCGCGCCCGCGACGCCGCCGGCAATCGCTCGCCGCTCAGCGCCCCGCTCAGCGTCACGACCAACCCGGCGCCCGCCGGCGGACTGAGCGCGACCTTCGGCAGATACGACGACTGGGGCACCGGCTACGTTGGTATCTACCGCATCACCAACAATGGCACGGCCGCAGTCGATGGCTGGGCGCTGGATATCGACCTGCCGGCAACGGCGACGATCGACTCCTCCTGGGACTCGACCCGGACCAGGAGCGGCAACCACTACACCTTCCGCAACGTCGAGTGGAACCGCCGGATCGATCCCGGCCAGTCGCGCGAGTTTGGCTACACCGCCAGCTACAGCGGCGCCTGGAGCGCGCCAAGCAACTGTCTGATCAACGGCCAGCCGTGCTCCGGCGGGCCGGTTGTGAGCAATCTGGCGCTCGGGCGACCGGCGCTGGCCGCGTCAGTTGAGGGCAGCGGCCTGGAAGCCGGCCGGGCGGTCGATGGCAGCGGCACCAGCCGCTGGGCCAGCGCCTACAGCGACCCCCAGTGGATTCGCATCGATCTTGGCGCCACCCGCTCGATCAGCCGGGTTGTGCTCAAGTGGGAGGCGGCCTACGGGCGGGCCTACCAGATTCAGACCTCGGCCGACGGCAGCAGCTGGACGCCGATCTACAGCACCACGACCGGCGATGGCGGCAGCGACGACCTGGCGGTGAGCGGCAGCGGGCGCTACATCCGGCTCTACGGCACCGCCCGCGGCACTCAGTGGGGCTACTCGCTGTGGGAGTTCGAGGTCTACGGCCAGTAGGTCGGTCGGGCGGAGCGTGGCGCTTGCTGGGCTCCGCCGCAACGCTTGGAGTGAGGTAATTGTCCGAGGAAAGCAGCATGAGCTACGTCGAATCGGTAGGTTTTTTAGAAGATTTCGCTCGCGATCTCCACTGTTCGCCAGCCTTCGACTGGTATTCGACCAGCGCCAGCGCCCAGGTCCGGGCCAACTGCGCCGAACCGCTGGCCCTGAATGGCCGGGTCGTGCGGCTGGAGCTGAGCGCTGGCCACGCCGCCAGCCCCGATCAGGGCGCCAATCTCAAGTCGCGCCAGCGCTATCTCTACGGCACCTACGCGGCGCGACTCCGGGCAGCCGCCTGCTCAACCAGGCAGGAGGGCGTGATCAGCGGCTTTTTCACCTACTTCAACGACGGCAGCGACAGCGACGCCAGCGGCATGGCCGACAACAGCGAGATCGATATCGAGTGGCTGGCCGCCGAGCCGCAGTCGATCTACCTCAGCGTGTGGACCAGCTACGACCTGGCCACCCAGGGCAGCCGCCGGGTCTATCGCAAGATCAACCTGGCCAGCGGGACGATCGAGTACACCCGCTTTGGGACCGACTTCAACCCGGCCACCCACCGCGATCTCGCCAGTGAGCCTGAGGCCAGCCAGCCGGCGCAGATCCCGGCGATCGCCAGCTACGATGCGTCCGCCCGCTTCTACGAGTACGGCTTTCACTGGGCGCCACAGTCGGTGACGTGGTGGATTGTCCACCCAGAGACGGGCCAGCGGATTGTTTTGTGGCACTACCGCGGGCAGTGCATCCCGCAGATCCCAGCCTACACGATGGTCAATATCTGGCACAGCAACACCTGGGCGCCTGAGGCCCAGCCCCAGGCGCTGGCCTGCCCGCAGACCAGGATCGCGGCCGCCGTTGACTGGATCGAGTATCAGCCGCTGGAGCCCGTGCTGGCGCCGGCCAGCTCGCCGGCCACGACCTCGGCCAGGACCTGATCGGTGCCGAGCGTCCAGCTGCGCAACCAGTCGGCGGGCGCCAGCCGGGCCTCGGCGCCGGCCATAATCGGCGCCAGACGCAGCCGCTCGGCTGGAAAAAGCGGAATGCCCAGCTCGTCGCGCAGCGCGGCGGCGCGGCCCCAGAGCCGGGCGGCGTGGCCTGGCCGCCCCTCAGCCAGCGCAACCTCGCCCAGCCGCTCCAGGTTCCAGGCGATCCCGTCGTAGTCGTGAAACTCCCAGCGCAGGCGCAGGCTGGCGCTGAGACATAACCGCGCCGGCCCAAGCTGGCCCTGGTACAGCAAGGCTGGCCCAAGCGCATTCAGGGCCGATGAGACCCCGCGAGTGTCGCCACTTTCGCGCCAGACCACGATCGCCCGCTCGTGAAAGTGCTGTGCGTCAACCCAGCGCCCCTCGTACAGCGCGATCATCCCCAGGGCGTTGAGCGCAAAGGCCACTGCCCGCGGCTGCTTGCGCCGCTGCCACCAGCGCAGGTTCTCGGCAAAACCACTGCGGGCGCGCGCAAACTCGCCCTGGCGGAGCAGCACCAGCCCCACGCAGTCCTGGAGGCCAATCACGCCCTCGTGGTCGCCGCTCGCCTGGCGGAGCAGCAGCGCCTCGGCATACCAGCCATGCGCCTCGGCATACCAGCCCTGCTCCATCGCAATCTCGCCCAGCCGGGCCAGCCCATCGGTCAGGCGGGTCTGGTCAGCGAGCCTTCGCCACAGATCCACCGCCTCCAGATAGCAGCGCCGGCCCTGCGCATAATCGCTCTGCATAAACGCCAGCACATAGCCCAGCATGCCAAGCGCATTCGCCCGCACCGAATCCGGCTGATCCTGCCCCAGCAATGTGGTCAGCCAGCGGTGCAGCTCGGCCGGGTCGCCAGAGACATACCAGAAGGTCTCCAGCCCGGCGCACAGGCGGATCACCGCTTCGCCGTTGTGCCGGTCCAGCCCCCATTCGATCGCCGCCCGCAGATTAGCCCGCTCCCAGGCCAGCCGCTCAAGCTGCGCCCGCTTGTTGAAGCTGGCCAGATCCGGGGCGACCTGCTCGGCCAGCGCCAGATAGAAGGCCAGGTGGCGATCGCGCGCAGCGGCCAGCTCGCCGGAGCGCTGGAGCTGCTCGGCGGCATAGTCGCGGATCATCTCCAGCAGCGTAAAGCGCTGCGTGTGATCTCGCCCAGGCACTGAGCGCAGCAGGCTTTGGTCGGCCAGCAGCGTCAGCTGATCGAGGATTGGTGGCAGGAGCTGAGCGTCGGGCGCAGGCTCACCAGCCGCTGAGGACCCGCAGACAGCCTGCGCTGCCGCCAGGCTACAGCCATCGGCAAACACCGCCAGCCGCCGCAACACCGCCTGATCAGGCGCCGCCAGCAAGTCATAGCTCCACTCGATCGATCGATACAGGGTCTGGTGGCGCAGCGGGGCATCGAGCGGCCCGCCGGCCAGCAGCGCCAGGCGCTGCTGGAGATAGCCCAGGATCGTCGCGGCGGAAAGCAGCCGCATGCGCGCCGCCGCCAGCTCGATCGCCAGCGGCAGCCCTTCCAGTCGGCAGCAGATCATGGCGATCGTTGCCGCATTGCCAGCGTCAAGGGTGAAGTCGGGCTTGACCGCCTGGGTGCGCTGGACAAATAGCTGGATCGCGGCATAGCTAAGCAGCTGATCGGCCGGCGGCAGCTGTTTGAGGTCGGGCACGGCCAGCGGCGGCAGTGGAAAGGCCTGCTCGGCCGCCAGGCGCAGCAAAGTCCGGCTGGTCACAATAATCTTCAGATTGATCGAGCCATCCAGCAGATCGCCGATCAGGGGCGCGGCCGACTGGAGATGCTCGAAATTATCCAGCACCAGCAACAGGTGGGCGCTGCGCAGATACGTTTTGAGGTGCTTGATCACATATTTGGGGCCAATTCCCTGCATCTGGAGCGCCTGGGCGATCGGGGCGGCAATCTGGGCGGGGTCGGTCAGCGATTCAAGCGGCACAAAGACCACGCCGGCCGCGAAGTCGCCAGCCAGCTGGCTGGCGATATGCAGCGCCAGTCGGGTTTTGCCGATGCCGCCCGGCCCGGTGATGGTCAGCAGGCGAACTGTCGGCTGGCGCAGCAGCCCGCAGGCCTGGTCGCTCTGCTCACCGCGGCCAATCAGCGGGGTGGCCTGGGGCGGCAGGCGTGGCGGCCCGCTGGCTGGCTGGTCGATCTGCGCCGGGGTGAAGATGGCGCGGGCCAGCGTGATAAAGGAATGGCGATCCTGATCGGGAATCGCCAGCATATCGGCCAGCCGGGTGGCAAATGCGTGCGAGGGGCGCTGCTTGTTGGCCTCCATTTTGCGGATACTTTCCACCGCGCAGCCAACCCGCTCGGCCAGCGCCGCCTGGGTCAGGCTCTGGCTGATGCGATAGGCTTTCAGGCATTGACCAAACGAAAGGTCCGGCATAGGCGTTACCCGATCTCAGCGGCCGTGCCGACCGCTGCTCTGGCGACAGCGCGGGAGGCGCAGCGCGGTTGTCAGGTCTGAAGCAAGTTGGGGAATTATCTACGCGATTGATGATTTTGTCACGGCAATTTCTGAAGATCCAACGTCGCCATGCCCTGGCACCCCCCGACCTAATTTTGACAAAAAAGTTAAACTTCGTATAATGCGCCTAATCCATACGATCCCTAAATAACCCAAGTCAACTTTATTGTCTGCCCTAAAACATCGTCATCCCTGCGGGGCTGAATTCGTGGTCTGATTCGCAGGATGGCGAGATCGAACCATGATGTCTCCTCAATTAGCGTGAAAAACAAGGGCATCCTGCCAAAGTATTCACACCACAATACCATCCGCTTGAAATACCCCCAGTTTTCGTGGCACGCCGCCACAGGTTGGGGCCACAAGACGTCTCGTTTGCCACATCGATGCTACTGCATGTCACGCGGTGGAGACTCACTGTTACCTTAACGCTGTTTGGGAGGTTTTATGCCGGTTGTGGGATCTGGGCTATCGCTGCGTCCAAGTCGTTTGCGGCGAGTTATCCATGCACTCCTTCTTCTGACAATGCTTGTTCCACAGTGGCCAGCGGTGATATCCGCCCAAACCCCACGTGACACGGCCTTCAATCCAGCGCCAGCCCTGACAGAAGATGGATCTGCCCAGAACGTTCAGACCGTAATCCCTTGTTCAGCGTTTCCAATCAACCAGCTCTATCTGCCCTTAGTCATGTCCAATAGTGGGGCAGCCCGGCTCCTGGAGCAGCCTACTGCCGGGGGATTGTTGGCAGCGCCCTCCACGGATTTGCCAGCATGTACGATCGACATCGATGAAGATCACAGTGCGCAGATCGGTCTGCCGACCAGCCCTTTGAGTTCGACAACCCCGCTTACCTACAGCATTCAAATACTTCCGAGCCATGGCAGCGCCACGTTGCGCGATCAGGTGGTGATCTATACGCCAACCCTGAACTTTAGCGGCACCGATCGTCTCGACTATACAATCACCAGCCCGCAACAAACCTATGTCGGTCGCGTCAATCTCGTCGTCAAGCCAGTCAACGATGATCCAACGGTGACGATCAGTGCGCAGCCGACAGCCGGCGCTGCGCCGCTCAGTGTTGCCTTTAGCGCAGCGGCTAGCGATGTTGACGCCGATCAGCTTACGGCGGAATGGGATTTTGGCGATGGTACCACGCCGACTAACGGGTGGCTCCCAACCCATATCTATACCTCGACGGGGACGTTTACCGCCACAGTGATCGTTTCCGACGCCCAGGGCGGCGCGGCGACTGCGCACCAGCTGATTCAGGTCACCAGTGGCGGCACAAACCTGCCGCCATTGGTGACCCTGACCGCGCAGCCAGCCACGGGTAGGGCGCCGCTGCTGGTGGCACTGGTGACCACAGCCAGCGATCCCAACCTTGATCCATTAACCTATACCTTGGATTTTGGCGATGGGCTAAGCACCCAGGGAATCGTCGCCCATACGCCATTTACCACAAGCCATGAGTACACGTCGAATGGAACATATCTGGCGCGCATAACGGTAGGCGATGGTCATCAAGGCGTGACCACACGGCAGCAGACCATTATCGTCAGCGATACCCCAGCCGAGAACCTTCCGCCCACGGTGGCGTTGAGCGCCCAGCCGGCCAGCGGCCAGGCGCCGTTCAGCACGACCCTGACCTTTACCGCCGCCGATCCAGACAGCGATCCCCTGACCTATACCCTTGATCTCGGCGATGGAACCTGGATTTCGGGCGATCTGCTTACCGCCAGCTTCCTGTACGCGCATACCTACACCAGCACCGGATCGTTCAGCGCCCAGGTTGTTGTCGGCGACGGCCACGGGGCAACCGCGACCGACCAGATCACGATCACGGTCGTGGCGCCTGCCAATACCGCGCCAGCCGCCACGCTAGCTGCGACACCGGCCAGCGGTTCGGCCCCACTAACAACCACCCTGAGCATCACTGCCAGCGATGCCGACGCTGATCCGCTGACCTATACCCTGGACTTCGGCGATGGAACCAGCCAGCACGGGCCGATCTCGCAAACGCTGGCAATTCAGCACGTCTATCACCACTCCGCCACCTATTCCGCGCTGCTGCGCGTGTTCGATGGGCGCGGTGGATCCGCCAGCGCCACAAGCGTGATTCAGGTTGGCGCACACTCCAATGGGGCGCCAGTTGCCTATGGCGCCACGATTATCCTGCGCGATGCATCGAGCGGTAGCATCGATCTGGCGGCATTCAGCGCCGATCCAGATGGTGATTCGCTCAGTCTGACGATCAGCGAGCCGGCGGCTCAAGGCGTTACCGGGCTGAACGGTACGATCTTGACCTACACCCGCAACAATGGCTATCGTGGCCCGGATCAGCTGCGCTATCGCGTTGATGATGGGCGTGGCGGCAGCGCCGTTGCGCTGGTAAGCATCGTCGATCAGCGCGTGACGTTTCAGGTTGAGCCGGCCAGCGTTCTGCTGACCAGCCCAGCAATGACCCAAACGCTGCGGGTGGTGGCCTACGATAGCCAGGGCCGCGAGATAGATCCAGCCGGCATTCAATTTGAATGGATGATCGTCCAGTCCAGCTGGCTGACAGCAACTGCCGTGGTTAGTTTCACTCAGATCAGCCCGCGCGAGATCGTTGTCCGGGGCAATGGCATGGTCGGCAGCGCGCTGATCAGCGCCCGCAATCGCGATATCCCTGCCATGCAAGCGCCGCTGGTGCCAGTTGTTGTAGCCGATCTGGTGCCGGGCGCCATTCCACTGGCAGATAGCGCCGTGATCTATCCGCCGACCGGCGTGCCACCCCACATCGATCCACTGACGCGCTATCCGCTTGATAGCGCCGGCCATCTCGTGATTGGCGACTTCACCGAGGCCGATCTGTTGCCGCTCTACCAGACCTTCGACCATACCGAAGCGATTAGCGCCACCTTCCCGATCGTTGTGCGCGGCGCCGCCCCACCGGTAGGTTCGCTGCTGGTTGGCATGGGTGGTTCGCAGATCCTCGGCCGGGTCCGGGCGATCACCAGCCGTGGCGATAGCACGCTCGTCCAGCTCGAAACCCTGGCCCTCGATCAGGTGTTTCACAACCTCGATCTTTATCTGAGCCTTGATCGGCTCGCCGAGTCCGGCATTACGTCAAGCTATCCGATCTCAACCTATCTCAAGCTCGAGACAGCGGCCAAAGGCAACACCGCGCAGCTGCGCCTGGTCACGGGCCTGGATGACGCCGACGCCGCGCCGCTAGCCACCTGTGTCGCCAAGACCGCTGGTCAGTGGGGGCACATGATTATTGGGGCCGCCACCCTCACCCCGCACACCAGGATGGAAGCCGGCCTGCGGATCAGCGCCGGCGAGATTCAGGCGGGGCGATTCCTGGCCGGCGCTCAGCCGCAATTAACCTGGTCTTCATTCGACCTGCTGGCTGCGGCCCAGGGGATCGGCGGGTTTGAGTGCGTGGCGGCAGAAGCTCCCGCCGCCATTGAGCTGCCAACAACCCTGCCGGCGTTTTTCCACCTCACCCCGCGGCCACAGGTCAAGCTGGCGCTGGGCCTGGCGGGGCGCATGGAGATCGATGGGCAACCGGGCTTGCGTCTCACCGTGCAGGGCGGCAATGGGTCGGGCGATCTGGCGGCTGGCTTTAGTTTCCAGCGCGTCAACACCACCCTGGCGGTGCGTGATCTCTCGACGTGGCAGGCCAGCCTTGGCGCGCTCAACGTTGCGGCAAGCATGCCCGAGATACCTGCGGATGTCCGCTGGCGGGTTGATAGCAGCCTTAGCTGGCGCTTAGACGGCGCCGTCGCCATCGAGCAGCTGGGCGGGCTATTCGATGTGCTGCACAATCCCGGCCTCAGCGCACAGTTCCCGGCCATCACCGCCCGCCACCAAACCTTAATCGCCGCTGTGACCGACACCACGCTTGAGGCCCAGTCACAGCTCGGCTGGCGTACCCGCTGGGCCAGCAGCGACGAGGTCGTCTGGTCGAATATCCTTGACCCCGATGATCGTAAATTCGTCCCGCTTGGGCAAACCCAGACCGAACAGACCGGTACCCTGCACCCCGCCGGGCTGACCGAGGTATTGCGCTCGCTGGGCGTTGCGACAGCAGCGACGTTCGATCTACCGGCTGCCGCTTCGGCAACGACCGATCTGTACCAGGCGCTGGATCGGGCCAGCATCAGCCTGAGCCTCAACGGCGCGCCAACCAGCGAAATCTGGGTTGGCGACCAGATTCGCGTGACGGCTGCGCTGAGCGCCAATCTGGCGTACCCGCTGACCGGCGCCCGCCTGTACTATCTCGACGATGAAGACATCGACTTCACCATTCGACCGGTTGCCGAGCTGGCGGTCGTCGGCGGCCAGCTGGTCGGCACGCTGATTCCTGACGCCGAGATGTGCAACCTGGCCGATAAAGAAATCTCCTTCCACCTGGTCGGCTTCAACCGAATGTACGCCGAGCTGACGGCCAGCAGCTACCTGGGCCAGCTTCAGGCGACCTGCAACGAGCTTAAGCTTGAGATCACCCTGCCGTCCGTGCTTGCCAACACGCCGTTTCGCGACAGCTATGGGGCGCCGCTGATCTGGGCCTGTGACGTCGTCACCGATCCGCTCGATCTGCTGACGCTTGCAGTCAGCGCTCAGGCGATGGACAGCCAGGGCAATCTCGCCGAGATGGTCCTGTTCTTCAGCGATGAGACCGTCGTTGTGACCGGCACCGGCGGGGTGCTGACCGCCGCGCTCAGCCACGAATTTCGCTCTGGGTCCGCTGAGCGTCAGCTGATCTGGGTGGAGGCGCGGGCTGGCCTGCCCAACGCGCAGGGCCAGTATCCACGGGTTCGGCGGGTGGAGGTGCCGTTCACGCTGCGCTATCGAACCTGCGATACGCTGGAGCGCCGGGACACCCGCACGCGCGAGACGCTCTGCGAACGCATTCTGGAAGAGAACATCTTCTCCGGGCACTGGGAATATCCCGACCCCGACAGCAGCGTCGGGGTGATTGTCTGGGATAGCAGCAGCGGCTGGCGCGCCTACGAGCGAATCAGCAAGGGCACCTGCTACTGGAAGGTCGAGAACGACCCGCATATCTCGACAATGGATGGCCGGCGCTTTGACAGCTTTGCGCTCGGCGAGTTCCAGTATCTCGGCCCACGGCCCGGCTTTGAGCATGGCGGCGTGACCGTCCAGGCGCGCCATGAGCAGATCACCAACACTCTGCTGATCACCGATACCATTCAGACCGCCGAGTGGGCCGCCTGGAACACGACCTTCGCGATCGAGCTCGATGGCATGATCTTTGAGTTCCGCGCCGGAACGCTCAATCGACCGCTGATCAACCACCTGGCAATGAGCGAGCTGCGCCCAGGTGTGTACAGCTTTGGCGAGGTGGATCTTAAAGTTAACAGCCCGACGGTGATCGAGATCAGCTATCGCCAGTATCGGCTGCGCATCGATGAAATGTATGGCAAGTGGCTCAACCTCGAGGCGCTGGTACCCCAGGACGACACCCACATTGGCATGATGGGGCGGCCAAACGGCCTGATCGCCGATGATACCGCGATGCCTGACGGCACCCTGGCCTTCGATGATTTTGATCTGGCCAATGGCTGGCGCATCACGGAGACCGCCAAATCGCTCTTCACCTACGACCTCGGCGAAGGCCCGTGGAGCTACAACAAGCGCCAGGACTGGGAGCCGCCCAGCCGCACCGAGCTGGCCCCATATATGGAGCAGGCCACCATTCTGCTGCAAAACACCTGTGACGCCAGCAACCTCGACGAGATCGCGATTCGCAATGTTGCGATCGAGCTGTTCCTGGGCCGCAGCGCCCAACAGGTTATCGATAGCGGGATCTGTTTCTACAATGTGATGGGTGTCGTCAGCAACAGCCTTGTGCCAGGGCTGCCGGTTCCGGGCGCCAAGATTACGATCATGTCCAGCGAGCTGGCCGCATGCACTACCTGGACCGACCGTTTTGGGCGCTATATCTGTCGGGTGCCATCGAATGGGCAGACCGGCACCCTCCAGGTTGCCATTAGCGGCCGCGGCGCCGCCAGCGAGGAGATTCGCATCACGAGCCTGCCGCCGGCCGGCGGGATCGCCGTGCTGGAGCAGAACTTCGCGGTCGCCCCGACGACCCTCCAGCTGGTCGGCAAATTGAGCGACCAGACCGGCCAGACACTGTACAACGCCGAGCTGCGGATTAACGCCCAGACGGCGGCGGGCTTTACCAGCGTGTACACGACCACCACCGGCACTGGCGCCTACACCACCTATATGATGCTCGACAACGCGATTGTCGACGGCACGCTCACCTATCGAATCTCGTTCAACCCCGAGTTCCGCACCGATCCCAACGCCCTCATGGTGCATGCGATTCGCAGCCGGCCGTACAGCGGTCTCAACCAGAACGCCCTGAATGTGGTTTCCCACGACCTGGTGCTGACCGGCGTGCTGCTCGCCTTCCAGGGCCGGGTGTCGTTTCTGTTTGATGAGGCCAGGCCTGCGCCGGGAACCCGTGTCCTGATCGAGCCGGTCCAGCCCCATCCGCAGTTTAACTCGTGCGATGTGACCACGCTGGTGTATGTCGATCCAAAAGCGCTGGTCGATGAGTTCGGCACCGTGATTCGCACGATCGATCCCCGCAAGGAGACCACCGATCGGCTGCGCGAAGGCACCTACAGCTGCGAGGCGCCGATCGAAGATCTGACGCCATTCGATGTGCGCATCGACCTGGTCGGCCGTGATCCGACGACCATTTTGACCTCCACAGTTGTCACGGTCGACCCGCGCAATCGGGGCGCAGGCGAGCTTTTCCGCGTGGTCACCCCGCTACGGCTGGCCACCCCTGTGCTGTACCTCAACGGCTACGTGCGCGGGCCAGATGGCCAGCCGGTCGCCGGGGCTGATGTCGCGGTTAAGAGCCCGCAGGCGCTGACCGAGCTCACGGCGCTGACCGACG
The DNA here is from genome assembly GCA_013813565.1 of Herpetosiphonaceae bacterium. Taxonomy (GTDB): domain Bacteria; phylum Chloroflexota; class Chloroflexia; order Chloroflexales; family Herpetosiphonaceae; genus JACCRK01. Next base: position 21,480 of record JACCRK010000290.1, on the reverse strand, counting down.
TGACCGGGCAGTACACCATGTATCTGCCGCTGGACGACAGTATTTCGATCGGCACGCTGGAGTATGCCGTTCGGTACCTCAACGTCACTACCGGCGGCAGCTTCCCCTTCGCCGGCGCCGAGGTTGGCGCTCCGCTGAACGTCAGCCGCACCTTCACGGTACGCGGCAGCATGATTATTCCAGTCGGGCGCGTGATCGACGAACGGCTCGATCTGCCAATCACCAATGCGCTGGTGCGCATCTCGTCACCAGGGCTGGGGCTGCTGTGCGAGGCCCAGACCGGGATCGACTACTATCAGCCGGACGCCTACCGCGTGCGGGTCCCTGGCGGCGGCACCACCGAGTGTCGCGCCGAGGTCGATAGCGTGGCGCCGACCACGCTGGTGCTGGTCTACGAGGTAACCACTGAGTCAGGCGTCGACGTGTTCACCCACACCACCCCGCTGGCGCCGCTCGGCGGCCGCCGCTGGGTGCCCCAGGATCTGCTGGTGCGCACGACCGCGCTTGACCTGAGCGGCTTTGTCGCCCGGCCTTCCGGGGCGCCCATGCTCAATACCACGGTGCAGGTGCAGGTGGCCGGCAAAACCAGCACGGTGCGCACCAACAACGAGGGCATGTACCGGATGGGCGTGATCCTGCCGTACGGCGTGCTGTCGGGCACCCTCCAGTATCGGGTGACCTACCGCAACGTCGATGTGCTGGAGACCCGACCGTTTAGCGCGACGCTGTACGAAGCGACCCCGCTTGAAACCGACCTGATCTATACGCCCCGCACGGTCTATTTCCGCGGCGATGTCACCAATGACTACAACACCGAGACGCCCCTGACGATCGTTGCGATTCAGTCCGACCAGATCATCACGGCGCTGGGCACGTCCTGTGTCACGCAAACCGCCCTTGACGGAACCTATGTCTGCGTCGGCACCACCCGCTCAGTCGGCGCGATCAGCGTCACCTACGACCTCAGCGGGCTGTGGGGCAGCCAGCGTTTCAGCGAGCTGGCCACGATTGACGGCTCGCAAGATATCGTCAACCACACCCGCGATATCCGGATCGATCTCACCGTTATTCACGCCTACGGCCGCGTCTCGACACCGGCGGGCGATCCGCTGCGCAACGTCGAGATCCGCATCAGTGGCGACGATGTCTACCGAATCAGCCCTGGCCAGACCAACGCCAGCGGCGACTACAGCTTCTATGTTGTGATGAAGCCCCGTGGCGGCGGACAGCTCAGCGGCGTGCTGAACTATTTCATTGGCTATGGCGAAGAGGGCCGAATTCACAACGTCGATTTCAGCGCCCAAGTCAACCAGGCGACCCCGCTCACTAAGGATTTCATCCTGAATATGCGCGTGGTGACATTTAGCGGCGCGGTGAAAAATGGCTGGGTTGCCCCCAACCGCAGCGACAGCGGCATCTATGGCACCCGCGTGGTTGTGACCGCGCCGAGCATCGGCTACTTGTGCGAGTACGCCGTCCTGGACCGCTACCGCCAGACCAGCTACTCCTGCAGTGCGCGGATCTTCACCGATCAAAGCTTCGAGGTCCGCTACGATCTGAGCGGCAACTGGGGCACGGCGATCCTGACCGATACGGTAACCCATCTGCCAGGGCCGGGCAGCCAGATCACCTTCGCCAAAGACCTGACGGTGCGGCCGACGACTGTGCAGCTGAACGGCCGGGTGAGCGATCGTGATGGCCAGCCGATCAAGGAAGTGAAGATTATCGTCGATGGGAGCGCGTTTCTGCCCCACTATGTCGATGATCGGCTGGAGCACACGGTCAGCGTCACGACCGACGCGACCGGCTACTACACCGCCCATGCCGTGCTTGGCCAGGGGTTGAGCGCGACCAGCCTCGACTACATGGTTAAGTATGCCTTTGGCGATCAGACCTACGCGCTGACCAAAACAGCCTCCCTGGAAACGGCCCCGGCTGAATTGACGATCCTGCGGGCCAACTTCGCCTATCCTTATCGCAAAGTCGCCTTCAAGGGCCGCCTCCAGAATGCCACCTCGCCCAATAATCGCATCAAAGGCACCCTGCTGATCGTGTCGCCGACGGTGAATCGCGCCCTCTGCCGCATTCCAGCGGCGGGGAGCGAGTTTATCGACACCGAAAAGGACTACGAGTGTGCGGCGCTGGTCGATAGCGACGAGCCGCTGGTGCTCAACTACCGGGTGGAAGGCCGCTTCTGCCGACCGGGGCTGGGTGGATCGGGCTGCCCGATCTTCCGCAACCAAGGATTTAATGATCCATTCAAGTACTATGGCGAGAGCAACTGGGGCGAGTTCCGGCTCAACAACCAGACGGCCCCGGCCGGGGCGACTATGGTGGTGCAGGATCTGCCGGCGCTCCCGCGGGTGGTCTCGCTCAACGGCACCCTAACCTCCAGCGACGGCTCGCCGCTGCCCAACGCCAGCCTCACCATGACCAGCTACTCGATTGTGCATGAAGGTTTTGTGACCGTGCGGGCCGCCACCAATGCCAGCGGCTTTTACAGCACCACCGTGGTGCTGGGGGCGGATGTGACCCGGATCAGCGTGCGCTACGCCATTCAGGTCAATGGCATCAGCAGCATCGCGGAGAAGAACTTCGAGCTCGGCGTGTACGATCAGCGCTCGACCGCGACGAATGACATTCAAATCTCGGCGCGCAACCTGGTGTTTCGGGGGTCGCTGGTCAACAGCCTGCTGGCGGGGCCGGGGACATGGTCGAGCAATAATCAGCTGGTGATCGCCTCGCCCACCCTCGGGCGGCTCTGTCTGATCAACAACCTTGGCGGCAGCTACTCCTGCGCCACCCAGCTCGCCAGCGCAAGCCCCTTCGATGTGGTCTACACGATCTACGCCGACTGGGGCACGGCGGTGATCACCGACCACATCGATCTTCTACCTGCCCCCGGCCAGCTTGGCTACTGGGACAAAAACCTGGCGGTCAGCCCAACCATGCTACGGATCCAGGGCCAGGCCGACTACGAGGCTGATGGCGAGGTGGGGCCGCTGGCCAACACCGGCATTACGACCGCCTGGCCCGGCATCGCCAGCTCGCCGCTGGTCTCATCGCTGTGGCGCACGGCCAGCACCAACGCCAGCGGCAACTTCGATGTGTATGTGATCCTGCGCGACACGAACCAGTCCTTATCGGGGACCCTGAGTCTTGTCTTCGCCACCAGCCCGCGCCTGCCCAAGACCGTCCATTTCACCGCGCTGGAGGGTCAGCTCAACCTGGTTGACATGGGATCGTTCACGCTGGTCAAGCCTTATATCGAGCCAAGCACCGCTCGAACAATTATCTTGCGCGGCAACTTCCGCAACTCGCTGGCCCCGGCGATCGGCGAGGCGGACACCGTGGCCTGGTACCAGCTGTCCTCGCCAACCCACGGCCAGATCTGCTACTACGATGAGAATCAGGGCGGCCCGTTGAAAGAGTACGGGATTGTGCGCGACAACTTCAACTGCGTGGTCGTGGTCGACAACGCCGAGCCATTTGAAGTCACCGTCAACGCCTGGGGCCCGCATGGCATGGCCGAGCGCGTCTTCGAGGTGACCAACATTCCGGCGATTGGCGGGTCGCGCACGATTTTCGAAGACGTGCAGCTGACACCGACGACCTTCCACCTGGCCGGGGTTATCGCCCAGCCCAATGGCCCGCCGATCGGGCTGGCCCAGATTGCGGCCAAGCTGAAGATCAACGGCCTGGTCGTTGGGGCAGCCAGCGATGTCGCCGACCAGAATGGCATCTATGACCTCTACATCAACATCTCGCCCTGGCTCCAGGGCCTGATCGATGTCGAGTACACGATCACCGTGGACGGGATTGTGACCGAGTATCGGCTGCCAAACCGCAGCTTCCGCCAGCGCCAGATCAACGAGGTCTGGCAGACCTGGCCGTTCGAGCGGCGGCGCGTGCGCTTTGTCGGGCGCGTGACCAACGCTTTCGTCCCAGGCCTGGGCGTGCCAGGATTGATGTACATCACCTCGCCGGATTTCTGGAGCAGCCAGTTCTGCGACGCCGAGATGGACGTGCAGACCGGCTACTACACATGCGATGCCCTGCTTGATGATGGCGACCCGATCGATATCAACTATCGGATTAACGGTGAGTGGGGGCTGAGCGACCGCACCGGCGTCGTGACCAATGTGCTTGGGGTTGGGCAGACAACCCTGGTCGAGCGTGACTTCACCGTGACGCCAACCACCCTGCACCTGCAAGGAACCCTCACCGATCCGTATGGCAAACGGCTGGCCAACGCCGCAATCACCGTGCGGGGCGACTATGTAGGGCACACCGGGCAGGGCGGCGTGCGCGGCTTCACCGTCTACACCGACGCGCAGGGCAACTACAACGCCTATATCGTGCTGCGCCCGAACGTTACCCAGGGCGATCTTGAGTTCGAGGTTGCGTACTACAACATCAAGCAGAGCTTCACGCGGCACTTCTTTGGCCTCAACCGCAATGCGCTCAATTTCAGCCGCCAGGATCTGGAGATCTCCTTCCGCAAGGCGGTCTTTGTTGGCCGGGCGCGCAACACCTACGCGCCGGGGATCGGTATGCTGGGCGATCTGACGATCAGCAATCCCAGCCGCGGCGCGCTTTGTACCGCCGCGATCGACGATGGCAGCGGGCACCAGTACAACCCAGAGCTGTATGTCGGCGAGTATACCTGTATTGCCCCAGGCGTAACCACCGATCCATTTACCGTCAGCTATCGGCTGAGCGGCGACTGGGGCAGCGCCACCTGGACTGACGAGATTCAGTTTGGCACCGTCGGCAGCGTCGTCACCACGACCAAGGATCTGCCGGTCTCGCCAACCACCCTGCGCCTGTCCGGGGTTATCCGCGACGGCGTTGGCACACCGCTGGCTGGGGCGCTGATCCAGGTTGGCGGCAACAACATCTCCGCCTCGCAGCCGCCGCTGGCGATTCGCACCAACGCCCAGGGCGTGTATACCGGCACCATTATCCTTAAGAGCGGCGTGCCAACCGGCACCCTGAACTACGCGATCACCTACGGCGACTCGAGCGGCACGGCGCTGGTGCCCTTCGCCGTGCCGCTGGATCAGCTCAGCGTTGTCACCAGGGATATCACCTTCACCGAGCGGGTGGTGCAGCTGAGCGGGATTGTTGGCAATCGCCTGACCGGCAACCGCCCGCTGGGCAGCAACCGGATTCAGGTCACCGACGCTGGCGGCGGCGAGCTGTGCGCCGTGAGCAGCCTGAGCAACGGCAGCTACAGCTGCACCGTGCGGGTTCTGGACATGGCGGCGATCCCAATCCGCTACCATATTAGCGGCGACTGGGGCAGCCAGACCCTGGCTGGCAGCATCCCGGCGGGCGCGGCCGGCTCGACGACAAATGTGCCCCAGACCCTGGGCGTGGCCCCGGCGACGCTGCTGCTCACCGGCATCGTTGAGGATGGCACCAATCAGGCGCTGAGCGGCGCGACCATCGCGCTCAGCAGCAGCGGCTTCTCGACCACAGCCAACAGCCTCAGCCTGGTCACCACGGCCCAGGGCACCTACAGCGGCACCGTGGTTCTGAAAGCCAACAGCCTGGCCGGGACGATCAGCTATCGGGTTACCTATAACGGCATCGCTGCAACCATCGGCGGCAGCTACAGCGCCCAGGCCGAGCAGCTGACCCCGGTCAGCCAGCGAATTCGCTTTACCACCAGGAATATTGATTTCGGCGGACAGATCAGCAATGCCTTTGCGCCATACATGCAGCTGCGCAATACCCAGGTGCAGGTCAGCCTGCCCGGCGGCGATCAGCTCTGTGTCGCCGCGACCAACGCAACCGGCAACTATAGCTGCCGCGCCCAGGTGCTGAGCCAGAGCAGCCTTGATGTGACCTACACCGCCAGCGGCGACTGGGGCACGCTGGTGGTCAGTGGCACGATTCCACCTGGCTCGGTAGGCAGCACCAGCAGTGTCGCCCGCAGCCTGGAGGCGCGGCCGACCACGGTTCTGCTGCGCGGCGTCATTCGCGAGAGCAGCGACGCCCCGCTGGCCGGCGCCACGGTTGAGGTTGCCAGCAACTCGCTGTCCAACGCAGTCCCAAGCGCCAGCATCACCAGCAACGCCCAGGGTGCCTACGACGGAGCGGTGATCCTCAAGGCTGGGATTACCCACCCGACCCTGCGCTACCAGGTCGCCTACGCTGCGGCCGAGATGACCCTGGAAGAGCAGAAAGTGGTGGCGCTCAATGCGCTGACGCCAGTCAATCAGGATTTCCGCTTCACCAACCGCAGCCTGGATATGCGCGGCGTGATCCACAATACGCTGGTGCCGAGCGCCACCCTGGCCCAAACCCAGGTACGCATCAGCACGCCCAATCACCCGAACGCCTGCTCGCCCCAGACCAACGCGCTGGGCCAGTACGTTTGTCAAACCTCGATCAGCGACAGCGGCACCTTCGTGGCGACCATCAACGTCAGCGGCGACTGGGGCACGCGCAGCTTCACGCAAAGTGTCACAATGGGGGCGCTCGGCAGCCTGACCACGATCAGCCGCGACTTTGGGGTTGCCCCAACCACACTGCGGCTGACTGGCCGGGTTCACGACGGCGCCAGCAATCCAATTAGCAACGCCAGCGTGGCCGTCAGCACCGCCGGTGCCTCGAATGCCAACGCCGGCACCACAGCGCTGAGTGACGCCCAGGGCGCCTACACCCTCACGCTGATCTTGCGCAATGGCGTGACCAGCGGCAATCTGCACTACGCGGTCAGCTACAGCGCCGGCCAGGCCACGCTTGATACAACCTTCAGCGCCGCCGCCCAGGCGCTGACCCCGATCAGCCGCGACATCAGCTTCACGGCGCGCACGGTAACTTGGAGCGGGCGGGTCATCAACCGCCTGACCGGGCAGGGCGTGAACAGCACCCAGGTGGCGATTAGCACGCCGGCCAGCGGAACCCTGTGTACGCCAACCACGTGGAGCGATGGCTCCTACAGCTGCAGCCGCCAGGTCTTCGAGAGCGGCAGCTTTGTCGGCACCTACAGCTTGAGCGGCGGCTGGGGCAGCGACGTCATCACCGCCACCGTGCCGGCCGGCGCCCCCGGCAGCACCACCGCCCTGCCTAAGAACCTGCTGATTGCCCCAACCACCCTGCTGGTCAACGGCTATGTCCGCGATGGCCAAAGCGCCCCGCTGGTCGGCGCAACTGTCACCATCGAAAGCACGCTGCTGCACGGCAGTGAAACCGTAGCGCTGTCCACCAACGCCCAGGGCTTCTACAGCGCTACGCTGGTCCTGAAGAGCGGAGTCAGCAGCGGAGTGCTCTCTTATCGGGTCAACTACCAGGGGATTCAAAGCACCGAGTCGGTTAACTTCAGCGCGGCGGCCAGCCAGCTCACCCCGATCAGCCGGAACCTTACGCTGAGCTCGCGGACGGTCGCGTTCTCAGGGCGCGTGCTGAACAGTTTGTACCCCCAGATGAATATCGCCAACACCCAGGTGATTATTCGCTCATCCAGCCTTGGCCGCCTGTGTTCGGTGGCCACGACGAGCAGCGGGTATAGCTGCAACGTGCAGGTCTTCGATACCGAAAGCCTGGCGATCCTCTACGATCTCAGTGGCGACTGGGGTACCGCGACGGTCACGGGGACGGTCGCGCCAGGCGCAACCGGCACGACGACCGCGGCGGTCAACAATCTGCTGGTAGCCCCAACCACGCTGCTGCTCACCGGCTCGGTGCGCGATGGCATCGACGCGCCCCTGAGCGGCGCAACCGTGCGAATCGAGAGCGCCCGGCTGCTGGCGCCCGGTTTTGTCGAGACAACCACCAATGCGACCGGCGCCTACACCGTGCCGGCCGGATTGAAGCTCAACGAAAGCCAGGGAGCGCTCAGCTACCGGGTGGTCCACAACGGGGTCACGCTCAATGACACCGCCACGTTCACTGCCAGCGCTGGAGCGCTAACGACGGTATCCAAGAACTTCACCATCAGCAATCGCCAGATCACGTTTACCGGGTATGTGCGCAATACGCTGGCCGAAAATGCCCGCCTGAACTCAAACAGTGTCGCGATCAGCGCCGCCGGCACCGGCGCGCTGTGCAGCGACACGTATCTGTATGATCCCTGGTATGGCTACTATACCTACTACGATTGTGCCGCGACCGTTCAAAACAGCGCTGCCTTCTCGGTCACCTACACCATTCAGGGCGACTGGGGCACCGCGATCGTGACCGGCACGGTGCCGGCCGGCGGCAGCCAAACCGTCAACTATGATCTTGGGGTGCAGCCAACGACGGTCCGCCTGGCCGGCGTTGTGCAGGATTCAGCCGGGCGCCGCCTGGCCAATGCCGGCACGTCCGCTCAGGGCTCTATTTTCTCGACCTACAACCTGCAAACCGATACCACCGATACCAACGGCGAGTACAGCTTCTATGGGGTGTTGAGGAACACTATCACCACCGCCACGCTTGATCTGATCGTCAACCTGAACAGCGAGCTGCGCCAGGCGATCGTCGTGGCGGCCCCGGCCAACGCGCTGACCACGATCACCCGCACCGTCACCTTCGATTTGCGCACGGTACAGTTTTATGGTTATGTCAAGAATAACCTGGTGCCGGACTGGAATATCCAAGCCAATCAAATCCAGGTGCGCGATAGCCAGGGCAACCAGCTGTGCCAGGCCAATGTGTACTGGTACAACAGCTACTATTCATGTTCGGCAACTGTCCTGACGACGGCGCCGTTCAGCGTCACCTACGCCATCTACGGCGACTGGGGCCTGCTGCTGAACGCGGCCACCGCCCCTGCCGGCACCGTCGGCAGCGCGACCTCATTCAGCCGCGATCTGACGATCAGCCCGACCACGGTCCGCCTGGCTGGGACGGTCACGGATCAGGATGGAACGCCAGCGCCCAGCGTCAGCCTTTCGACCAGCGGCACCATGCTGTCGGGAAATAGCGTCAACCTCCAATCGACGTCCACGAATGCCAGTGGCGAGTACGTCATGCACGCGATCGTGCGGTCCGGCTTCACCAGCGGCACGCTGAACCTCCACTACAGCCGCAACAGCATGGATTTCACGGCGCCGATAGCGGTTGATGTCATCAGCGGCACGCTCAATGTTATTACCACCGGGCTGGTCTTTGACAAGCGGCGCACCAACCTGACCGGCAGCATCCGCAATGGCTATGCCGCCAGCCTGCTCCTGCCCGTAGATACGGTAGCGGTTGGCGTTCCCGAGCAGGGCGTCCTGTGCAGCAATGCGTGGAACGGCAGCACCTCATACTCGTGTACCGGGTTCATCACCACCACCCAGGCGATCTCGGTGAGCTACCGCCCGGCTGGGGCCTGGGGCACGCAGACGGTTACGGGCACAATTCCGGCCGGAGCAGGCAGCACAGCCATCAATGTGCCCTTTGATCTGCTGGTGTATCCGACCACGCTCCACCTGACCGGCACCATCCGCAGCTACGATGGCTCGGCGTTGGCCGGGGCCTATGTCCAGATCAGCGCCCCCGAGCTACTGAACCCAGTCAGCGGCTACACCGACGCGCAGGGCCACTACTCCTTCTATGTGACCGCCCGCGCCAATGCCGCCAGCACAACCTTGCGCTATAGCGTGCAAGCCAATGGGACGACGATTGACGCTAGCCGCAGCGTTACGCTGATCCAGCGGCAACTTAATCCGGTTTCCCACGATCTTGGGGCTCAAGAGCGGCTGATCTTCTTCCAGGGACGGATTCGCAACAGCAACGCGGATAATCAACTCCTGGCAGATTTCGGCCGTACCCAGATTACGCTTCAGCGTGATGCGACAACCCTTTGCTCCACCACAACCTATCAGTTCTCCGGCTCCTACAGCTGTAGCGCTGTGATCAGCGCGACCGGCACCTTCGAGCCGTTCGATGTTCGCTATGCGCTGAATGGCCCGTGGGGCAGCCAGACTGTCAGCGCAACGCTTGATCCGGGCACGCTGAATGGCAGCTTCGTCCGTGATATTACGGTTGCCCCAACCACGCTGCGCATCAGCGGCATTGTGCGCAACGCCGGCAACAATCCGATCCTCAGCACCTACGTCGATGTGAGCGGGCCGGGTGTCCACAACCCGGTTGGCGGCTACACCGACGACAATGGGCGCTACACCCTCGATCTCATCCTGGCGGAAGGCCAAACCGCCGCGGACCTGTCGCTCCTGGTTGGTGGCGAGGTCTATGCCACCAGGGTCGCACCCCTGACCCTCAACGCGCTGAACACGCACAGCTTCGATATCAACAGTGCGCCAACGATCGGCCGCCTGATTCAAACGGTGTCCGGGAATGGCAGCGCCGGCATGGCTGGCGATAACGGGCAGGCGACCAACGCCCGCCACTACTATCCCCGCGATGTTGCGTTTGGCCCCGATGGCAGCTTCTACGTTGCCGACAGCTCGAATTACCGGGTGCGCAAGATTGCGCCCAACGGCGTAATCACCACCGTGGCCGGGAACGGCTATTCCGGCAACAGCGGCGACGGTGGCCCGGCGACCAGCGCCAGCCTGTACCCATATAGCATTGCCGTTGGACCTGACGGCAGCATCTACATTGCTGACTATAATAGCCATCGCATTCGGCGGATCGCGCCCGATGGCATTATCACCACCGTAGCCGGCACAACCGGTGGCTACAGCGGCGATGGCGGCCTGGCAACCACCGCCCAGCTGTACTCTCCGTCTGGGATCGCCGTCGGCCCGGACGGCAGCGTCTACGTTGCCGACTACTCCAACCAGCGCATCCGCCGGATCGCGCCCGATGGCATTATCACCACCGTGGCCGGCACCGCCTCCGCCGGGTATCTCGGCGACGGCGGTCTGGCGACGGCGGCCCGCCTCTACTACCCCAGCGGGGTTGCAGTCGGCGCCGATGGCAGTCTCTTCATTGCCGACACCTCGAATCGGCGCATTCGGAAAGTTGCGCCAAACGGGATCATCAGCACTATCGCTGGCACCGGCACGTCGGGCTATACCGGCGATGGCGGCCCGGCCACCAGCGCCCGCCTTGCGAATCCAATCGATGTCGTGACTGGGCCGGATGGCAGCCTGTATCTCACCGATAGTAGCTATGGGGTGATCCGGCGCGTTAGCCCGTCAGGCGCTATCTCCACCGTCGCCGGCTCGGGAACCAATGGGTACGCTGGCGATGGCGGCTCCGCCACTGCAGCGCGGCTTTCCTCCCCGCAAGGCTTAGGCGTTGGCGCCGACGGACGGATCGCGGTTGCCGACTACAGCAACCAGCGCATCCGCAGCCTCTTTGCGCCTGGCGTCATCTTCAGCGGCAGCGTCGTAGATAGCCAGGGCGCCCCGCTGAGCGGCGTTAGTGTCTCGGCCAGCAGTTGGAGCTTACAGCGTAGCGTCAGTACCAGCACCAATGCTCAAGGTCGCTATAGCGCCTATGGACAGCTAATCATCACTCAGCCCCAGACCGTCACCTTTACCATGCAGGCATCAGTTGGCAACACCTGGCTGAGCCAGTCGGTCGAGCGCTTTGTCACCCCGCTGACATTCCAGCAGATTACGGTGCCCTTTACGCTGGATAATCGCCTGATCGCGTTTAGCGGTATCCTCAGCAACACGCTGGTCGGGAAGCCGCTCCAGGGGCCGCCAAGCCTGGTCGAAGTTCGCCGGGGCGCTGAGGTTCTGTGTCGTGTCACCACCAGTCACGAAGGCGTCTATGGCTGCCCGCAAATTCAGGCCACCGCGCAAGCATTTGCGGTAACCTACGTCGTGAGCGGAACCTGGGGCAGTGCCACCACCGATGCGACGATCCCGGCCGGGGCGATTGGCAGCTATCTTTCGCCTAACCAGCCAATCAACGTAACTCCGACCATGCTGCGCCTCAGCGGTACCATCCGCAATGCCAGCAACGATCCGGTCAACGGCGTGCTGGTGCAGGCTGGCGGCGCGGACGTCTTCCAGATGGGGCAGGGAACCAGCGCCGGAGCCGGCCGGTACAGTGTTGATGTTGTGCTGCGGGCGAATATCAGCGCCGTTGCGCTACAGTATCAGCTGTCTGGCAGCGGCATTCAGCTTGAAAGCGCCGCGAATTTCAGCGATCTTGACCTCAACACCCTCAATCAGCGAACCTACGACTTCACGCCGATCGGGTTTCGCGGCCAGGTGACCAACACAGCCCTGGCCGGCGCAGCCGTTGGCGACTATGGGCACACCCAGGTTGTGATCAAAACCGGCACGACAACGCTGTGCGAGACAACCACCTTCAGTAGCTTTGGCAGCTATCTCTGCCCAGGCCACAACCTGACCTCCACGCTGCCCCTGAATCTCCAGTACACCGTCAGCGGGTCGTGGGGCAGCGCTGTTTATACCAGCGTTGTCACAGCAACCGACCCAGGCGGCATGTATGCCTATGATCTGGCGATTGCGCCGACAACCCTGCGCCTGCAAGGCACCGTCAATGCCGCCGATGGCACCCCGCAGGCCAACGCGCTGATCCAGGTGACCGGCGCCGGGCTGCATCTGCCCCTCAGCGGCTACGCCGATGAAGCTGGAGACTATCGGATCGAGGGCCTGCTCAGGGTGGGAGTTGTCAGTCCGCTGCTCAATATCACGGTTGGTGGCGCGTTTCAGCCGCTCAATCTGGCTGGCCTGACGCCAAACGCCCTCAACGAGCGGACGGTTGCGCTGACCAGCACCTATGCGGTCAACCACGTTATCGATACCAGGCCATTTACCTCGACCGTGGTGGCGCTGGCCGCCGGGCTTGACGGCTCCAGCTACCTTTTTGACTCGACCAACACCCAGATCCTGCGCCTGGCGCCCGATGGCAGCCAGACTGTCATCGCCGGGAACGGTCAGTATGGCGATGGCGGCGACGGCGGCCCGGCGCTCGCTGCCCAGCTGGCCAATGTCAGGGATCTGGCGCTTGGCCCCGATGGCAGCCTGTATGTTGCGGCAGGGTATCGCGTGCGCCGCATCACGCCGAACGGGCTCATCTTCACCGTTGCCGGAAATGGCCAGTACGGATTTTCCGGCGATGGCGGACCCGCCCTCAACGCCAGCTTTACCTATCTTGAAGGGCTGGCCTTTGGCCCGGACGGTAGCCTGTATCTGGCCGACACAAGTAACCGCCGGATTCGGCGGATCGCGCCCGATGGTATCGTCACCACGGTGGCTGGCGATGGCGGCTACTCCTTTGACGGCGACGATCAGCCGGCCACTGAGGCAGCGCTGTACTACCCCTATGGCGTAGCGATCGCAGCCGATGGAACGATGTACATCGCCGATCGGTATAATCAGCGCATCCGCCAGGTGGCGCCCGATGGCAACATCACCACGCTGGTCGGCAATGGCGATTATGGCTACAACGGCGAGGGCCTGGCTGGCAGCGAAACAACGCTGGCGGACCCCAACGATGTGGTGCTTGGGCCGGATGGCAGCCTGTATATCAGCGATACCTATAACTACCGCGTGCGCCGTCTGACCCCGGCCGGAGTCGTTCACACCGTTGCCGGCGATGGGCGCTCCTACCCTGGCGGCGGCGGTGGCGATTGGCGCATTATGAGCGCGGATTATCCGCACAACGATGGTATTCCTGCCATCGCTGCGGCGGTGCAGCCGCAAAGCCTGGCCATTGCCGGCGATGGCGCCTTACTGATCGGTGATTCCCAGACCAGCGGCATCCGCCGCGTCGGCGCACCCCAGGTTGTGCTGGCCGGACGCACGCTTGACCCAGCCGGCGTCCCGGTTGAGTCGGTGACCGTGGAGGCGCATAGCGCCCGGCTCGCCCACCCATACCGCACTCAAAGCGCTGAAAATGGCCGCTATGCGATCTATCCCTGGATTATGCAACCGATCACCGGCACCCTGAGCTTAGTTGCCAAGCTAGATACCGCCATTGTATCGAAGACGGTCTCGATCAACCTCCATCCGCACATCCCCAGTGTGGCCGACCACGATATCATCCTTGATGGCCGGACGATTGTCCTTGAAGGCAGCGTGATCAATCAGTTCAGTGGTGGCAGCCTTGGCGGGGTCGAGACGGCGGTTGCGGTGCGGATCGCCGGCGAGGAGGTGTGCGCAACCGCTGCGACCAGTGGCTATTACAGCTGTGCTGAAATCAACCTTCCCACCGCCGCCACCCAGGCCGAATACACCTACAGCGGCGAGTGGGGCACCGCAGCAGTTACCGCGACCATTGCCGCCGGTGATCTAGGCAGCTTTGAGTATATCTATACCTATCTGCCGGTAACGATGACGACGCTTGAGGTTAGTGGAACTATTCGCAGCGCCACTGGCGAACCCGTTCAGGATGCCACGATCGAGGTTGTCAGCGCAGATCCCTACGCTGATATTGAGGGCTACAGTGATGAACAGGGCCGGTATGTCATCACTGCGACGCTCAATCCGGTCGCAACCACGCGCCTAACCTTCACCGTTGCCACAGACGACGGCCTGCTGGTTGATAGCGCGGTCTTCAGCGACCTCACGCCTCTGGCGCTGAATCAGCGGACCCACGCGATCGGCGGCCTGGGAATCCAGGGCCAGGTTCGCCACGCCGGCATTCCACAGCTCGTCCTTGATGACAACCAGCAGACAACTATCGCCATCAAGCTCAACGCAGGGGAGTATTGCACCACCGCCACGGGCCGCTCCGGGTCGTTCGCCTGTCCCGTCAACCACCAGGCCGCCGTGGGCGAGCTGCAGATCCAGTACACCCTTGACGGTCCGTGGGGCAGCCAGGTGGTCGAGATTGTCACATCGACGCTGCAGCACCTAACCTTCAACCACGACCTGGCGATCAGCCCAACCACGCTTGAGCTGAGTGGCACGCTATCCAGCAGCGCCGGCATCACGTTGACCAACTACCCGGTTCGGCTGGCCGGCGACGATGTGTACCTGACGACCCATGGCTATACCGATCAGGCGGGCCGCTACCGGCTTTACGCCATTCTGCGCGCCGATCACGGCAGCACCCCGGCGGTCAACCTGCTGGCCGGCGGCGAAATCTTCACCCCCAGCGTTGGCCTGCTGACCGCGAACAGCGTCAATCAGCGCACCTTCGACGCCACCGATCTGCCGGCTAGCGGGGCCGTGATCAATACCCTTGCTGGGAATGGCACCTACGGATCTTCCGGCGATGGTGGCCCGGCCCCAGCGGCGCAGCTTGGCAGCCCGGTTGGACTCGCGATTGATCAGGCCGGCCGCGTGTATATCGCTGACCGCTCCACCCAGCACATTCGGCGGATCGACGCGACCGGGGTGATCACCACGGTTGCCGGCATGAACGCCTATGGCTCGAGTGGCGATGGCGGCCCGGCCGCTGCGGCAGGCTTCAGCCAGCTGAATGCGCTGGCCTTTGGCAACGATGGCAGCCTGTATATCGCCGACTACACGCGCCTGCGGCGCATCGACCCCAACGGGATCATTACATCGCCAGTAATCGGGTATTCGCTCATTGCCGGCCTGGCGATCGGCAGCGATGACAGCGTGTACTTCAGCCGGGACAATCAGGTCTATCGAATGAGCCGGAATTCCCGGATTACGCTGGTTGCCGGCACGGGCTACTATGGCTTTGCTGGCGATGGCGGCCCGGCAATCGCCGCAACACTGGCGCAGCCGAGTGGGCTGGGCTTTGACTCCCTCGGCAATCTGTATATTGCCGATCGGGACAACCACCGCATTCGGCGGATCGACGCAGCCGGCATCATCACAACCGTCGCCGGCACCGGCAGCTACGGGTTTGCTGGCGACGGCGGCCTGGCGACCGAGGCCCGCCTGGCCGGACCATACAATCTGGCGGTTGGCCGCGATGGCAGCGTGTATATCAACGACTACAGCAACTATCGCGTCCGCCGCGTCACGCCGGACGGCCTCATCCACACTGTGGCCGGAAACGGCAGCTACGGGTTCGCCGGCGATGGCGGAGATCCCGCCCAGGCTCGGATCTCGGCCTATATCGGGCTGGCCGTAGCGCCAGACGGCCGCCTCTACCTTGGCGATAGCGATAATCGGCGGGTTCGCCTGGTCGATCAGCCGCCTAGCTCGGCGGGCAAGCCAGAACCCACCGCCAGCCGCCCGCTGCAGCTGCTGGCCAGCCGCGATCCAGCCCCCTCAGGTCGGGGACGCTGACGATCCACGAACGAGGCCCTTTCAGGTTCTAAAGTGATCATTACAAGGAGTTCTGGCTATGTCCCCTTCCCTTCAGCGTTGGATCAGGCGTGTGAGCATGGTGCTGCTCGTGTTTACCCTGGGAACAGTTCTGCCCCGTGCTCAGGAAATCCAGGCTGCGCCTTTAGATTTGGTTCCAGAGGTACGAGCGCTGGGCCAATTAGTCGATGGATGGATCCCCAAGGGATGGATCCCACGCATTGAGGGTACACCATGCCAGATTCTCTACACTAGCGAAAATAAAGGACTGCCTGTAAATACGTCGAACCTTGCTGAATTTAACCGAGAAGTTATGTATCGACCCTATTATCGGAACTACGAAAATCCTCTGGGCGAGACAATCCACGCCTCCAGCAAAGAAGGGGCTAAAGTTCAAATTTTTCGCGGCTATAATGATTTCAATAGATTTGTTGTCTCAATCGCTGGTTCAGAGGGCCGAAACCCCGAATCATTCTTTAAAAGTAATACTACGTTTGTCAACAGCATTTATGAGGCTTTGCTTAACCAGGCCGATAGTGGCTCGGCCTACATGGATTTCACTGAAAAAAGTCTCATTGACGCGCTAACATATGATACCGATGGCAATCCCGATAATGGAGTCCAGCCGCTTATTCCAGAAGGCGCAGAAATAATCTTTACCGGACACAGCCAGGGTGGTAATACCTCTCAAAATATTATTGCTCGTGGCGATAATCCATACACACGATTAGGATACCTTTTTCTTACTCATGGAATTAAAACAGGTGCTATTATTGCCGGATCGCATCTTGATTTTAATTCCGCTCGCAGAAACTTAAATCCTTTCAACGGTATACTTGCTGATGATTGGAAAAGTATTTATGCAATACGAGAAGAACGCGATCTGGTTCCTCTTTTAGGCGTGGGGATGATCCCTGTTATCATTGGTCAAATCATGGCGATCATCGCAATCCAGATATCTCTCAGGATTTTTTCATATATTGCCCAAGCCTCAGTGTCGCACTATGGGCTAGGTCTTGCGATGGGATACACGTTTAATTACATTCAAGATACTAGTCTTGATTATGGCATTATGTTGATTTTTTCCCAACTGAAGCTGATTGCCCGATTACGCAGCAGCGTTAGCTACAACGATCCCTATCACTCTTCGGTTTATGGCAAGAAGTGGCATGAAACCATGATCAATGTCCATTATCCGACCTATATCTACTATAATTCGGCACTTAGCCAGAAATCTATACCTTTTGAAGGTATTAACACGCTTAATTATTTAGGGGGCTACGCGCCCGACTGCGGCCCCAAAAGAGATCTGCCCGACGGTGAGTTTAATCCTAACCACTTGATGGGGGATATGATCCCTGACGATAAATGGCAATTAGCTACGCCATGTTTTACCAATATTGGCCATATCACCAAGGATGAAGGGTGTCCTCAGCCAGCCCCGGCCCCAGTTAACCCGCCGCAGGGCCAGCCTGACGATTATGAAGCACCGTGGACGCATAACCAGGCCGCCGAGACCAACAGCCTTTTCAACGATTACATTCAAGATCCATCGCTTGAACCCTACTCACCGGCCTGGCTAACCCAATTCGACGCATCGATCCAGTCCCGCAAGGAGCTTGCCCAGGATCAAAATAAGCCAGAAGCAATGCGCTACTATCAATTGATGGAAAGCATCAATACTATGCTGGCAAATCCTCCCCAAACTGCCCTTAACTGGACGGATGCAGATCGAGATCGCTTCACCCAAATGATTAGTCAGCAGGTAGACTTAACCGACCAGCAGGCTTCCGAGCTGCTCAATCAAACCAGGAATGGGCTTCCAGCCACTGAAGCGGAGATCAGGGAGCATTGGGAAACAACAATTGAGAACGACCCAATCATGCAAGCGTGGAGAGACTCACCTTTAGGTCAGCAGTACGCTACTCTCATGCAACCGTTTGAGGAAATTGCCGCCCAATATGACGAAATAGCCGCCGATGGGAATGCTTCGATGGTTGAAGTGACCCAGATCGAGCGGCAGCTTAAAACCACCGGGGTTGGCCTTCTGACTGGTGGGCTCTCCAATTGGGCGGCGTCGACCATGAGCTACTCCGGGGCCGCGTCACAGCTGATTGACCCGACCAAGGACTCGCCTTTCGCGGCCCCGCCGGTTCTGGTGGTGCCCTCAGGCGCCCTCGAAGCCTATCGCAACTTTCCAACGATCAAGCTGTGGCTGGATCAGTACACCACCTCCGGCGGCACCCTGGTTGTTCTATCCCAGCCCTACGGGCGCAACTGGGAGTGGCTGCCCGGCGGCGAGGTGCGCGGCCTTGGCTACGAAGAAGATATCTTCTGCCGCGAAGAGTCGGTTGACGTGGTCGGCGAGTCGCCGTATCTGGCCGGGATGGTCAAAGAGCGGCCGAGCCTCCAGCTTGACGGCAGCTTTACCCAGTACCCTGCCGCCACCAGGGTGCTGCTCAAGCGCCGCACCGGCAACGTGATGCCGGCGATGATCGAGTATCCCCACGGCGCCGGCAAGGTGATCGCCACCAGCCTCTTCCCCGACTTTGCGCCGGTCAATGGCTCGCAGTCGGCGGAAGATATGGCGTTTGCCCGCTCGTTCTTCCTCCAGGCCTGGCGCGAGGCCACCGAGGCGCCGCTGGTCAAAAAGCTTGGCCTCAACGATGACCCGATCGTCCCGGTCACCATCACCAACAATGGGCGGCTGCCGCTGCGCTATGCCCAGGTCACCTCGGATATCTCCGCCGGGGTCTCGCCCGATATGTGGCGCTACCGCATTCACTACGATGACAGCGATGTTTTCCACTCGACTATTCACGCCGCCACCGTTTCCCTCTCGCCGCCGCTGGCCGTTGGGGAGACCAGAGTGGTTGCGGTGACGTTCCCGGCCCTGCCAGCCCCAGGCTTCCACCGCATTGGCGTGCGCGGCCAGCCAGCCGATCTTTACCAGGTCGATGCCGGCCTCAAGTACACCCTGCCGGCGCAGATGCGCATCAGCACCGATCAGGCGGCCTACTGGCTGGACGACATCGTGCAGATTACCACGGTGTTCTCGCCCACCCCGGCGCTGACCACCACCCGATCGCTGACCTTGAAGGTGCTGGGCGATGTGCTGCCGCCGGTTGCCGTTACCCTGGAGCCAGGGGTGGTGGTGACGAAAACTGCCACGCTGCAGGCCACCGAGGCGGTGATTGGTCGCTCGCTGCGCTTCCGCCTGGTCAATCCGCAGACCAACGGGCGGGTGGTTGATGGCCTCCTGCCGCTCAATATTCAGGCGCGGGCGACCCCGGTGCGCCTGCGGATGCCGTTTGATACCCGCGTTCACTGGGTTGGCGATAGCATCGACCAGGCGATCCAGCTCCAGCCGACCGCCCTGCTCAGCGAGACGATCCAGGTTCGCCTCGAAAGCCAGCCGCCGCTGCTGACCCCGCTCACCGTGACTCTGACCCCAGGATCGCCGCTCTCGGTCACCAGCAGCCTCTCGATTAGCGCGAGCTTGATCAGTGCGCCACTGCGGATTCGCGCCAGCAATGCCGCAACCGGCGCGCTGCTGACCGAGAATCAGATCTGGCTGCGGGTTATTCCGCCCCAGCCCCACATGGATGTGGCGCTCGCCGGCAGCGCCTCGGAGACCGGCCTGCCCTTTGTGGTGCGGAATATTGGCGGCGTCAGTACCAGCTACAGCACCACCGTCGAGCTGCTGGATGGCGCCGAGCGCGTCATCGCCAGTATGCCGGTCTCAGGGACGCTTGATCGAGCGGCGGCGAACACCCACGCGGCTACCTCGCATGCCTACACCCTGACCTTGCCCGGAAATCAGGCGACCAGCTCGCGCTATAGTCTGCGCTATCAGATCGCCGCCAGCCCTGACGAGTGGCGGGGGCGCCTGCCGGTTTTTGTCCCTGGGCTGACAGTTCAGCTGGAGACCCAAACCGAGCGCCCAACCTATCTGGTCCACGAGGCGATCACCGCCACCACGACGATTTCAACCAGTGCGCCGCTCAGCGATGCCTGGCTGCGTTTGCAGGTTCTGCGGCTGGGCAATGGCACGATCCCGGACGTTGCGACCTTTGTGGGCACGGCCGGCGCTCAGGGCGCCAGCGATGGTGTGGGCAGCAGCGCCCGTTTCTACTGGCCATATGCCACAGCACTGAGCGGCGACGGTCGCTTTGCCCTGATCGCCGACAGCTACAATCACACCATCCGCTATGCCGAGATCGCCACCGGGGTGGTGAGCACGCTGGCTGGCACAGCTGGCGCAAGCGGCAATGCCAACGGCGGCGGAACCCTGGCGCGATTTAGCCGCCCCCGCGGGGTTGCGGTGAGCAGTGACAGTACGTTTGCTCTGGTCGCCGACACCAACAATCATACGATTCGGCGCATCGCGCTGTCGAATGGCGAGGTGACTACGCTGGCCGGCAGTCCCGGTGTCTCTGGCAGCACCAACGGGGTCGGTGCCGCCGCCCGCTTTACGTATCCCGATGATGTTGTCATCAGCGGCGATGGCGCCTTCGCGCTGGTGGCCGACAATGGCAATCACACAATTCGCCGGATCGAGCTTGCCACTGGGGCGGTCAGCACCCTGGCCGGGCTGGCCGGGCAGACTGGCAGCACCAACGGCGCTGGCAGCTCGGCCCGCTTCAACGCCCCCCAGGGCATCGCCCTGAGCAGCGATGGAACCTTTGCGCTGGTCGCCGACACCAACAACGCGACCATTCGGCGGGTTACCGTCGCCACCGGCTATGTTGTGACGCTGGCAGGGCGGGCGGGCAACTTTGGGAGCATCGATGGCGTCGGCGGCACGGCGCGTTTCTCAGCACCACAGGGGCTGGCGATCACCCCGGATGGCAAGACCGCTCTGGTCGCCGATACCACCAATCATACGATTCGCCGCCTCGATATTTCAACCCGGCGAGTCACCACGGTTGCCGGATCCGCCGGCCTGGCCGGCAGCACCGATGGCATCAGCGATCAGGCTCGTTTCCGCCGCCCACGGAGCATCGCCATCAGCGCTGACGGCACGCTGGCCTTGATCGTCGATAGTGATAATCACACGATCCGCAGTCTTGGGTTTGCCACTCTGCTGCGCGAAAACTGGCTTCCGGTCAGCGGCGCTGATCCGATCAGCCTCGATTATGCGATGCTCAACCCTGCGCTGGCCGATGATGTCCGTGCCCGCGGGCAGCTGTTGTTGCGGGGAACGCTCTACGGTGCCCAGCCGGCCACGACATTCCCCAGCCAGCGTCAGGTGCTGGCGGTTGACCAGGCCGGCTTTATGCTTGCCACCGGCAACTACACGGTCAGCCTGATCCCCGATCAGGAATTTGTACGCATTGATACCCCCGCCGTCCGCGACGATCAGGCGGCGCAGGTGCACCTG
>JACCRK010000279.1 GCA_013813565.1 Herpetosiphonaceae bacterium | reverse complement strand
CCGATTATTCGCCAGGCCAAGAAGCAGGGCGACCTGCCGGCCCGGCTCAAGTTCCTGATCAACCAGGGCGAGGATCGCGGCGGCAAGCTGATCGCCGACACGCTGCTGCCGATGCTAGCCTACGCCGCCCGCCGGGTGCCCGAGATCAGCGATCATCTCTACGATGTTGACAACGCGCTGCGCTGGGGCTTCGCCAAAGATCTTGGCCCCTTCCAGATGTGGGATGCCATCGGGGTCGCCGAGGGCGTCAAGCTGATGCAGGACCGTGATCTGCACGTGGCCGACTGGGTTCACGCGATGCTGGCGGCTGGCAACACCACGTTCTATCGCAAAAATGACGGGGCCGAGCAGGTGTTCAGCCCGGTGACGCTGGCGTACGAGACTGTGCCACAGTCGCAGTGGGCGATCGACCTGGACGAGCTGCGGGCCAGCGGCAAGGAAGTCGCCCGCAACGACTCGGCCTCGCTGATCGACCTCGGCAATGGCGTGCTGTGCTTCGAGTTCCACTCCAAGATGAACGCGCTGGATAGCGACATCAACGCGATGGGCATGCAGGCGATGGAGTTGCTCAAGGACGACACGTGGGTGGGCATGGTTGTCGGCAACCAGGGCAGCGACTTCTGCATCGGGGCGAATATCTTTATGATTATGCTGGCCGCCCAGAGCGAGCAGTATGACCAGATCGACGACCTCGTGCACCAGGGCCACCAGCTGATGATGGCCATGCGCTACTCGCCCAAGCCCGTCGTGACCGCGCCATTTGGCCGCGTGCTCGGCGGCGGGGCCGAGGTTGTGATGCACGGCGGGCGGGTCTGTGCCGCCGCCGAGACCTATATCGGCCTGGTCGAGGTTGGCGTCGGCCTGATCCCCGGCGCCGGCGGGGTGAAAGAGTTCGTCCGCCGCGTGATCACGCCAGCGATGAAGGCCCCCGACGCCGACCCAACCCCCTACCTACAGCGGGTGTTCGAGCAGATCGGCATGGCCAAGGTTGGCGGCAGCGCCTTCGAGGCCCGCGAGCACGGCTTTATCACCGACGCCGACCGGATTGTGATGAACGCCGCTGATGTGCTCGGCCGCGCCAAGCAGTTTGTGCTCGATCTGGCCGAGTCCGGCTACACCCCGCCGGCGAAAGAGAAGCTCTACGCCGCCGGCCGCGATGGCCTGGCCGCCATGCGCGTGGGCGTGTGGATGATGCAGCAGGGCGGCTTTATCACCGAGTACGATGCCGCGATCGGCAACAAGCTGGCCTATGTCATCGCCGGCGGCGACCTCAGCGGCCCGCAGTGGGTCGACGAGGAGTATTTCCTCGACCGCGAGCGCGAGGCGTTCCTCCAGCTGGTCCGCGAGCCGAAGACGATGGAGCGAATTGTATACATGCTGCAGAACAATAAGCCGCTGCGATCATAGGGATTAGGGATTAGGGATTAGGGGTTAGGCTATTTGAGACATGTTGAATATCCATGCTTAAAAATCCCAACCCCTACAATATAGTTCTATCACTACCTAATCTCTAATCCCTAATTCCTAGAATAAAGAGGCATTATGCAGGTACATAATCACGAAGATTTGGTGGTGTGGCAGCGGGCAATGGATTTAGTGCTGGCGGTGTACAACATTACCAGTCATTTCCACATGAAGAGCGATTTGGGTTGACCAATCAGCTTCGGCGAGCAGTTGTTTCCATTCCGGCGAACATTGCTGAAGGCCATGGTCGGTTCAGTCGCCCGGATTATCTACGTTTCCTCTCCATCTCCCGTGGATCATTGATGGAAGTTCGCACATTTTTACGAATTGCTGAAAGGCTTCACTTTGTCGAAGTCGAACACTCAAGTCCAGGGTGGTCATTAGCTGACGAAACCGGACGATTGCTCAATGGCCTTATTCGTTCATTACGTGGTTCGGAGATCAAGGAAGACAGAGCACAATACAATCTGGGCGAGGATTTCTTTAATCTTGAAGCGTCCTAAACCCTAATCCCTAACCCCTAACCCCTACAATAAGGAGAAACTCATGGAAGAAGCAGTCATTGTTGCTGGCGCCCGCACCGCCGTCGGACGATCGAAGCGTGGCACCTTGCGCAACACGCGGCCTGACGATATGGCGGCGGCGGTGATCCGCGAGGTGCTCAACCGAGCGCCCGGCCTGGACCCACGTGAGATCGAGGATGTTATTCTGGGCTGCGCGATGCCCGAGGGCGAGCAGGGGCTGAACATGGCCCGCATCGCCACCCTGCGCGCCGGCCTGCCCGAGGAAGTCTCCGCCCAGACGGTCAACCGCTTCTGCGCCTCGGGGCTGCAGACCATCGCCCAGGCGGCCGAGCGGATTATCGCCGGCGGCGCCGATGTGATTATCGCCGGCGGCGCCGAGTCGATGAGCCTGGTGCCGATGTCGGGCAACAAGTTCGCCCCCAACCCGTGGATGGCCGAGCACTATCCGCAGATCTACATCAACATGGGCCTGACCGCCGAGAACGTGGCGCGGGAGCATGGGATTAGCCGCGAGGATGCCGATGCCTTCGCGTACCGCTCGCACATGCGGGCGCTTGCGGCGATCAAAGCCGGCAAGTTCAGCGATGGGATTGTGCCGCTGGAGGTCGAGTTTGCCGAGGCCCAGGCCGGCGGCGAGATCAAGCGCCAGCATGTGACGTTCGACACCGATGAGGGCCCGCGGCCCGACACCTCGGTCGAGGGGCTGGCGAAACTGCGCCCGGTGTTCCACGTCAAGGGCACGGTCACGGCGGGCAACTCGTCGCAGACCAGCGATGGGGCGGCGGCGGTGCTGGTGATGAGCCGCTCGCGGGCCGAGGCGCTTGGCCTCAAGCCCATCGCCCGCTTTGTCTCGTACGCGGTTGGCGGCGTCGGCCCGGAGGTGATGGGCATCGGCCCGGTGGTGGCCATCCCGAAGGCGCTGAAAAAGGCCGGCCTGACGCTCGATGATATCGATCTGATTGAGCTGAACGAGGCCTTTGCTGCCCAGTCGCTGGCCGTCATCCGCAAGCTGGAGATGGACGAGGACAAGATCAACGTCAACGGCGGCGCGGTGGCCCTGGGCCACCCGCTGGGCTGCACCGGCGCCAAGCTGACCGTGCAGATCCTCGACGAGCTCAAGCGGCGCAACGGTCGCTACGGCATGGTGACCATGTGCGTCGGCGGAGGCATGGGCGCGGCGGGCATCTTCGAGCTGCTGTAGCGCTAAAAGTCGAGGGCACCAGCGGGTGGCTGGTGCCCTCGACCTCTAGAGTTCGTCCACTGTTACTTGATAAGGTTCGGCATGAAGGTCCGGAATGGCAGTATGGTGATCACAAAGGTGTCGGTGCTGGACTTGGCGCCATCGCTGACGCGCACCACCACCGTCGAGGTGCCCCACCAGCCGGGCACCGGGTCGGCGTCAAGATAGTCGCTGCTATCAATCGATACGCCAACGCTTGGGTTGCTAACGCTTTGAATTGTATAGGTGAGCTGGCTATCGGTTGACTCGGCATCGCTGGCGTAGATCCACAGGTCGATCACATTGTTGAAGGGGCCACCGCCGGTGCGGGTAATGTTGGGCAGCCCGCTGATCGTCGGCGCGGTATCGTAGTCGATGGTGTTTTGATAGGCCATAATCAGCCCAAAGTGGCGGCTGTGGCTCCAGGCAAGCCAGGCGCTCCAGTACTCGGCAAAGTTGCTGTCGTTCTGGTTATACACAACCTCCCAGATTTCACGGAAGCCATAGGGCGCATTCCAGGTATCAAAGCCATCGTTGGCCGTGTCAATCGTATCCCACAGCGCGCCGGCGACCCGGCCCTCGACCGCCGCGCCATCGTCCCAGCTGGCGCTGGTCCAGTGGGGCGTTTCCAGATTGAGCGTGGCGCCGCTGGGCCAGGCGTAGAAGTTCTGGTTGCGGACCGCCATCGAGAAGAAGTTGGCCCAGCCCTCGGTCCAGGCACAGTTGATGTGGCTGGTATATTGAATATAGTGGGGCGATGGGCAGTTCGAGACAGGCATCCACTCGCCATAGACATTCCACATCACATTGTGGCCATACTCGTGGATAACGGTGCTGGCGGAGTTGCGATCCTCGCCCTCCAGGTGGACGTTGCCGCCGCGACTATAGTAGGTTCCCACGGTGCTGGTCGGGGTCCACTCGGCGGTGCTGCCGTCGGGCATCCACGCGCCATCGGTCGTACACTCGGGGGTGCAGTTGTAGGGGTGGAAGAAAGCATCGAGCATATCGGTGTAGATCCACCAGGCATGGCGGCCTGAGTAGTCGGTTGCAGGCCACCACGATCCAATATTTCTGACTCCATCGGCATATGGGCCAAGCGCCGGGCTGGTTACATAATAAGTCTCAGGGATGCCAAACTTATTGCCGGAGTCGGTGCCGTTAGGAATAACCCGCAGGGCGCGGAGCACCATGCTGGTGTGTTTATAGTAGGTGTAGGCGCGGACTTTGAACTGGCCAGGGTTGTTGACCGTGAAGCTGAAGCTGCCATCCCAGCCGGTGTAGGCCCAGGCCAGATGATTATTGCTGGCATCTAACAGCTCAGCCAGGAGTTTGACCGGGGTTACTGTGCCAGCCCGGTTATGATAATTCCAGGTGCCGTTAATGGTGATTGTGCCATCAGGCGACTGGCTGACAGTCGGCTGCTCAAGCACAGCATCAGCGGTGGGCGTCGAAGCGTCCGCCGGCGCGGCGGGAGTGTTGGGATCGATCGGCAGATGTAGCGCCGGTGGGTCGACCGCCACATCCGACTCTGGAGCGGCCTCAGTATCGCTGGAGACCGCCTCGGCCGGGCGGGTGCCGTAGCGCCAGTCCTGGATAGTCTCGGTCAGATTGGCGTGAAAATACAGCGTGGCCAGATCGGCCCAGACATTCGTTTTATCCACATCGCGGCGCACTGTCGCTTGAAGTTTCGCATTGCCGGGCCCGCTGATCCGCATGCTGGCGGTGAATGAAACCGGCTGATCGGCGGCGAGGTCGCCCTGCCAGCGCGTGGTGCCGGCAACGAGCTCCATATTCGAGGGCAGCAGCAGGCTGGCGGTTGTATCCGGCGAGTCCACGCCGGCGCTGCGAACGGTCACCGTAGCCGTGGCCAGGTCGCCCACCTTGGCCAGCTTATCCAGCGTCAGGGATACGCTGATCGGGGTCTGGGGCTTGCCGCTCACAACGATTGGGTTCGCCGCCGCCACTGAACGATTGAAGCTGAATGTCGATAACAATAGCCCGAACAAAACCAGAAAACATGAAAATTTCAATGCGCGCTGAATCATCGTTGGCTCCTTTCAACAAATCAAACACCGATCAATATGGCCAACCCACGCTGGGCTGGTAAACAGGTAGGAGGTCGGATTGAGCGACGTAGTATTACGGAGATGGCACGGCCAGCGGCGGAGTTACAGTGAGATTGGGAGGTGCGCCGGGAGCAGCAATAGTGAGATACAAGACCGCCTGATCACCCCAGATATCGCCGTTGGCGAGCGTATGCAGGGCTCGACCAATGATTGTTATATCGGCAGCTGTGGTAAATCGCAGAGTGGCGGTCAACACGAGTGGTTGATTTGGACCTACATCTCCTTTCATGGCGAGTGCTCCAGCCGTCACTTCCACGCCCTCTGGAGCGATAATTGTGGCGTCGATGTTCGTGGCAGGCTCAATCGACTGCACGGTCAGGCGAACCTCGACCTCGTCGCCGAGCGCGGGCCAGCGTGACATTTCCAGCTCAACCGAAATAGGAGTGCTGGGGCTGCCAGAGGCCTTTGGCGGCGGCAAGGTTGCCGGGGGCAGCGTCGGGGCTGACTGGGTGGCAGATTGGGCCAGGGTGGTTGCGGATGGCGCAGGGTCGGCAACCGGTGAAGCGGTGTTAGCTGGTGGTTGTGCGGGCTGGGTCGCCGGTTGTGTGCTCATGCCACATGCGCTTACGAGGAGCAGTAGCAGCACAAACTGACAAAGTTTGCGGACAAATATCGCGCTGATCAGAGTACGGTTGGTAGCCATTTCTATCGCTCACATTCACTGTCAAACGGCAATTGCCTCCGTATATGTCAAGTAAGAATGCGAGATTGAACGGAAATGAAGTTTACCAAAACAAAAAGTCGAGTACAGTATCCAAAAGTACTATCTAGACTCTTCGTAAAGTAAGGGGTGATTCTAGGACATTAGTTTTGAGCTGACCTTGCCAGGCGTCGCAGTGGCCTAATCTGGCCTGCATTGTGCTTACGTAGGCCACTCGTACTCATGATAGGGGGTGACACATGGTGCGCCGAATGCATAGGCCACCCGCTCACTGGAAAGATCGAACAGTCCCGACCAGAGGGTGGTACCGAACTCTTTGTGACAGCACAGCGGAGCCGTGTGATCGCTCAGGGCCTGAGCTGTCTGCACCCACGGGTCGCCACGCTCCTCGCGCACGGCGTCACGCAGACTGGCCTGACGTGCCCGTGAGTCAGCGGTCGGGCGCCGGCCAACCAGCTGCGCCAGGTCGCCGTCGGCATAGTGGTTGGTGGTCGCAAGGACCTCGCCGGAGCGGTGAACCGCCGGCGCCCGCCCAGGATAGCACTCGATCCGGGCGAAATCCCCTGATTTGTCGGCCAGGCTGTAGTTGAACGAGGCCAGCTGAGGGATGGCGTGGAACAGGCTGACGGCCTCGGCGGTGGTCGCGCACAAATCCAGGGCCAGGCGCGGCATCAGATGATAGGGCACCCCGGGCGCATAGTGCGACGCTCGATCCGCCATCACCTTGTGCAGGCCGATAAACAGTCCGCGCTCGTTGACCCCGTCGTAGCGGCCCCCAACCAGGCCGCCGTTCATCCCCAGATGGGCGAAGCTGCCGGCGGTGCTGGTGCGCAGCAGATGGCGGGTCGGCATCTGAACATAGAAGTCGTAGTTGCGGCCGACCAGCACCCGATTGTCGTGGGTGCGCCAGGCCAGCACCGAACAGCCCTGCGGGATCCGCGCCGCCCGAATAAACAGCCCGCGCTCCGGCGGCAGATCGAGCGCATCGGCAAAGGCGGCGATCTCCTCCCACAACGGGGCGTGGGTCGAGCGCAGGACAGCGGCGCAGGCCTGCAAAAACTCGTGGTCGTCCTCCCAGGGGTTGCGCCGAAATGGCGAGGGCACGCTGGCCAGCTCACGGGCCAGGCGCCGCCCAATCTCGTGGGGCGAGCCAGTCAGCTCAAGAACACGATAGTCCATATAGTCACCATCACATAGCAAAAAATCTAAAGGCGAACAGATCGGCGGCGCCGGCAACCCCTGCGCCAAGGATAAGGCTCCAGGAGAGCCAGTTGTTGAACTTGTACCTGGGATGTTTCATGAAGATCACGTGGAGCAGAACATGAACCATACAGAAGATGTCAAAGCCAATCACAACCGAATAATTGAGCCTGCCGCCGTCGCTGAAAAGTCCCAGGAGTAAAAGCAGGTATAGTGGAACGTGAATAATGGTGAAGATCATGTACCCGTACTCATCATTCTTTAGGCGTGAAAGCCCAGGAAACACATGCCACTCCGACCGACGGACTGCATCCATCTCATGGGCCAGCAAAAAGCTGAGCGTGACAAAGAAAAAAAAGTTGGCCACTGCTGCTCCATTATCCAATTCGAGCTGGCCGATGCCCGCTATGGCCACCAATCAACCCAATGCGCGATATCACTCGATGATTAATTATACGTTGGTTAACGATCTTAATCGTTGAGGCTCGGAATATATTCACCGCTTAAGCAAAGGAGCTTGCCATGGAACTCACCGAAGACCTGCGGATGTTACGTGATACGGTTCGTGATTTTTCACTGAAGGAGATCAAGCCGATCGCCCGGGCGATCGATGAAGAAGAACGGGTGCCGATTGAGGTGATCAAGAAGGCCGGACAGCTCGGCCTGCTGGGCGTGCCCTTTCCCGAGAAGTACAACGGCGCCGACGCCGGGATTGTCGGCTACTGTGTGCTGCTGGAGGAGATCAACCGCCACTGCGCCTCAACCTCAACCATCATCGCCGCCCACGCACAGCTTGCCACTATGTCGATCTTCCTGGGCGGCAACGAGGCCCAGAAAGATAAATATGTCTCGAAGCTCAACGACGGCACCTTCATCGGCGCCTGGGCGCTGACCGAGCCGGGCGCCGGATCCGATGCGGCGGGTATTCGGACGACCGCCACCCGCGACGGCGATGAGTGGGTGCTGAACGGCGGCAAGATGTGGATCACCAACGGCTCGTTTGCCGATGTGATTGTAGTCTTCGCGGTCAGCGACCGTGAGCGCGGGCCACGCGGCGGCATCACCGCCTTTATTGTCGAGAAGGATTTCCCCGGCTTTAAAGTTGGCAAAGTCGAAGAAAAGATGGGCCTGCGCGCCTCCCACACCGCCGCGCTGTTCTTCGAGAACTGTCGGGTGCCGGCCGAAAACGTGCTGGGCGAGGTTGGGGCCGGCTTCGGCGTGGCGATGCGCACCCTGGATATCGGGCGCTGCGGGCTGGGCGCCAGCTCACTCGGGGCTGCCAAAGAGGCCTACGACCTGGCGATCAAATACTCGATCGAGCGGGTTCAGTTCAACCGCCCGATCGCCGACTTCCAGGCGATCCAGCATAAGCTGGCCGACATGCGCACCAAGATCTATGCGATGGAGCAGATGGTCTACCACTGCGCCGAGCTGGTCGATGCCGGCAAGCCCGCCACGCTGGAGTCGGCGATGGTCAAGCTGTTCTGCACCGAGGCCGCCTCGTTCGTGATCGATGAGGCCATTCAGATTCACGGCGGCATGGGCTTCAGCCGCGAGCTGCCGCTGGAGCGTATGTACCGCGATGCGCGGGTGACCCGCATTTTTGAGGGCACCAACGAGATCCAAAAGTACGTCATCGCCGGCGAGGAGCTGAAAAAGCACGGCCATAAGATCAAGATGTAGCCACAAGCCAACCTTGAGCGCACAACGACGCACCTTGAAATGGTGCGTCGTTTTTGTTGTCCGCTGTTTAGGCACATGTCAGGATGACATTCGTCATAATCACCGATGTACTACAGATAGATCGAACACGTACTACAGACAACCTATCCGGGAGTCGCTAGAATACAGTCTACCCACGCTCCACAACGATCATTATTTGCCGGGCTTCAGCGGATATACGTGGGAACAGGCTCAGCGACACATTCCCAACTCACAGCACGGAGGAGTATCATGCTACATCGGAAACCCATCCTCAACATCGGATTGATCATCGGTATCGTTGGTGTCATGCTGATCGCAGGTTTGATCAAGCCCTCATACGCGAATCCGGGTATTGAAATGCCTGGGCCGATGGTGGAACTACGCGCTACCGGCCAGGATGAATTCACCCGCGTCGTCCCACATCACGAGCCATCACGGGCGCCGAATGCGGCGAACATTACCGTCACCTACAGTGGAACGTGGGATGCCTCGGCGCAGGCCGCCTTTGAATATGCGGTCACGATCTGGGAGAGCAAACTCACGTCGGCGGTTGAGATTAAAGTTACCGCCACCTGGGCGGTTCTGGGCACAGGTATCCTTGGCTCGGCCGGGGCGACAACCATTCATAGAGACTTCACCAACGCTCCCCGAAGTTTAACATGGTATCCGCAAGCCCTGGCCAACTCGCTGGCTGGAGGGGATTTGAGTTCGGCTCAACCGGATATCAATGCCAACTTCAATAGCGCCTTCAGCAGCTGGTACTACGGCACCGATGGCGTAACGCCCGCCGGCAAGTACGATTTCGTCACCGTGGTTTTACATGAGCTGGGCCATGGCTTAGGTTTTTTTGGCTCGGCGACCGTGAGTAGCGGGCAGGGCAGCTGGGGCAACAGTGGGTTTCCCTATATCTATGATGTGTTTACCGAAAACGTCGGCGGGGTGGATACGACCAACACCACCAGCTTCCCCAATCCCTCGGCGGCCCTGGCCAGCCACTTACAGGGGAACGCCTTGTACTTCAACGGTACCCAGGGGACGATCGGCAATGGCGGAACCCGCCCACAGCTGTATGCCCCAACGACATGGGCCTCAGGCTCCAGCTATTCACACCTGAATGAGTCGACCTATCCAGCCGGCAATGCCCATTCGTTGATGACGCCGCAAATTGGGACCGCCGAAGCTAATCATAGTCCTGGCGCGGTTACATTGGGCATCTTTTATGATATGGGCTGGTCGGTTCCATCGCTGGCAACCGCCACGCCGACGGCAACCGCTACCAGGACAGCGACGGCCACTGCGACCAGGACGGCCACCGCCACCGCCACCGCGACCAGGACGGCCACTGCCACCAACACGCCGGTCACGCCGACCAACACCGCCACCGCTACCGCGACCAGGACGGCCACTGCCACCAATACGCCGGTCACGCCGACCA
>JACCRK010000265.1 GCA_013813565.1 Herpetosiphonaceae bacterium | reverse complement strand
GCGGCCAGCGCGATCAGCTCGGCGCCGCGGCGGGCATCGGGCCACCAGACAATATTCAGCAGCGCCAGATCGAACGGCTGCTCAGGGCGCAGATCGCTGGTCGTCACAAAGCTGGCCTCCAGTCGAGCCTGGCTAAAGGCCAGCCGAGCCGCCGCCAGGGCCGAGACGCTGTCATCGGCGAACGTGACCACGGCCCCGGCGCGCACCAGCGGCAGCCCGACGCCGCCAGCGCCAGCCCCGAGGATCAGCACCTGGGTCCCGGCCTGGACCTGCCCACGCCCCCACTCGGCCAGCAGAGTTGCGCCCCAGTCGTCGCGCTCGCTATCAAACGGCGGCGGAATCAGCAGAGAGGATCCGATCATCATAGTATCCTTATTGAAAACAACGGTGCAAAGCAATGCTCTGCACCGTTGCGAAAGTGCGCCACCATCATAGCACGCACAGCCTGATTGGAGATATTAGACCTTCTTCACGCCGACGGTGACCAGCCCGGTGTCGAGCTTCAGCTCGGTGATGTGGGCGTCGGTGACCGGGGCGGCGATGTGCAGGAAGTCACAGAGCGTCTCGGCCTTGATGTACGCGCCGTGCTCGGCCAGCACCTCGGCCAGGTGCAGGCTCTCCTTCGGCTCCAGGGTCGCCACAATCCGGTCGGTGATCGCCAGATCGGCGGATTTGCGGGCGTCGTTGAGGCTGCGCACGATCTCGCGAGCCACACCCTCGCGGCGCAGCTCGTCGGTGATGGTGGTCACCAGCGCCACCAACACACCCTCGCTTTCGGCGACCGTGTAGCCCTCGGGCGAGGTCGCCTCCATCAGCACGTCCTCGGCGGCCAGGGTCAGCGTGACACCGTCAACCGTAAGATCGAACGCCTCGCCGGCCTCGACTTTCTCGGCCGCCGCCGCCGCCGCCGGGCCGCTCAGGGCAACCAGGGCCTCGCGCAGAGCCGGAACCTGCTTGCCGAACTTCTTGCCCACCGTGCGCAGGTTGGGCTTGAAACGATACTCGACCACGCCATCGCCCACGCCCAGCCAGCGGATCTCCTTGATGTTCAGCTCGTCGCGCAGGTCGTCGACGAACTGGCTGAGGCGCTCGCCACGAGGCAGCCGCACCAGCAGGTCCGACAGCGGCTGGCGGATGCGCACGCCGGCGTTTTTGCGCGCCGCCCGGCCCAGGCTGACGGCCTTCATCAGCAGGTCGGTCTCGCGGATGAGGTTCTCGTCGAGCAGGGTCGGATCGACCGTCGGCCAGTGGGCCATATGTACGCTTTCGGCTGCGCCTGGGGCGCCCGCCTCCAGGTTGCGATACATCGACTCGGCCACAAACGGCGTGAACGGCGCCATCAGCCGGGCGACCGTGGTCAGACAGGTGTACAGCGTTCGATAGGCGCCCTGCTTGTCGGCGCTCATCTCGCTGCCCCAGAAGCGCCGCCGATTGCGCCGCACGTACCAGTTCGACAGCTCATCGACGAACTGCTCCAGCCGCTTGGCCGGCGTGTGAATGTCGTAGCCCTCCAGGTCGGCGGTGACATCGCGGACCAGCGCGTTCAGCCGAGCCAGCGCCCAGCGGTCGGTCGGCGTCAGGCGATAGTCCTCGGCCTCCAGGCTTATGACCGGGTGGGTCGCGCCGTTGCCGGCCTCCAGCACGCCATCGCCGGACCAGCCATCGACGTTGGCGTAGGTCACGAAGAAGCTGTAGGTGTTCCACAGGGTCAGCAGGAACTGCCGCAGCGACTCGCTGACCAGCTCCATCGAGAAGCGGCGCGGGTTGTAGGGCGGCCCGGCCGCGAACATATACCAGCGGGTCGCGTCGGCGCCGTAGCGCGCCAGCACCTCCCACGGATCGACCACGTTGCCCTTGGACTTGGACATTTTCTCGCCCTTGCCATCGAGCAGGTGGCCCAGGCAGATCACGTTTTTGTAGGCCGGGCGGTCGAACAGCAGCGTCCCCAGCGCGTGCAGCGTGTAGAACCAGCCGCGGGTCTGATCGATGGCCTCGGAGATGTAGTCGGCCTGGCCGACGATCTCAAAGAGCTCTTTGTTCTCAAACGGGTAGTGCCACTGGGCGATCGGCATCGCGCCGGAGTCGAACCAGCAGTCGGCCACATCGGGGATCCGCTGCATGCCGCCGCCGGAACAGGCCGGACAGTCCCACGATGGCGTATCAACATAGGGCCGGTGCAGATCAAGCTGGCTGACATCTTCGCCAGTCCGCTCGGCCAGCTCCGCCACCGAGCCGATCACCTCGACCTTGCCACAGTCGTTGCACATCCAGATCGGCAGCGGCGTGCCCCAGTAGCGCTCGCGGCTGATCGCCCAGTCGATGTTGTTCTCCAGCCAGTTGCCAAAGCGCCCGTTTTTGATATGCTCCGGCACCCAGTTGATCTGCTGGTTGTTGGCGATCAGGCGATCTTTCATCGCCGTGGTGCGGATGTACCAGGACTGCTTGGCGTAGAACAGCAGCGGCGTTTTACAGCGCCAGCAGAACGGATAGGTGTGCGAGACCCGGCCGGACTTGAACATGCTGCCCTGTTCTTTAAGGTGGCGCGTGATCTTCGGGTCGGCCTCTTTGAAGAACATGCCGGCAAAGCCATAGGGTGCAAAGGCCTCCAGCACATTGCCGGCGAGATCGACCGAGAACAAGGTCGGCAGGCCATACTTGCGGCCAACGTCAAGGTCGCCATAGGCCGGCGCGATATGGACGATCCCGGTGCCATCCTCCAGGGTGACGAAATCGTCGGCGACGACCCGGTAGGCGGTGGCCAGATCCAGCGGCTGACCGAGGTTGTCGACGCCGGGAAACAGCGGCGCATAGAACAGATCGCGCAGATCGGTGCCCTGGAAGCTGGCGACAACCGTGCTGCCTGCGCCCAGTACAGCCTCGCACAGCGCCTCGGCCAGCACCAGCCGCTCGCCCTCGTGCTCGACCAGCACATAGGTGGCCGCGGGATTGACGGCCAGGCCCGCGTTGGCCGGCAGCGTCCACGGCGTGGTGGTCCAGGCCATGAACGCCGCATCTTTGAGCTGCGCATCCAGGGCGTGGCCGCTCTCGCGAATGCGAAAGCGCACCCACACCGACGGGTCATCGGTGTTGTCCTGATAGCCCTGGGCGACCTCGTGGTCGGAGAGCGAGGTGCCACAGCGCGGGCAGTGCATCGTCACCTTGTAGTCGCGGTACAGCAGATCGCGCTCGTGGAGCTGCTTGAAGATCCACCAGAGCGACTCGATGTATGTATTGTCGTAGGTGGTGTAGGGATCGTCCAGATCGATCCAGAAGGCGATCCGCTCGGTGAGTTTTTTCCACTCCTGCATATACTCCTGGACCGACTGCTTGCAGGCCGCGTTGAACTCGGCGATGCCATAGCGCTCGATATCGGGCTTGCCGCTGAAGCCGAGCTTTTTCTCGACCTCGATCTCGACTGGCAGGCCGTGGGTATCCCAGCCGCCACGGGCGCCGAGCACCTTTTTGCCGAGCATGCGCTGGAAGCGCACCACAATATCCTTCGACGAGCGGGCCTCGATGTGGTGGATGCCCGGCTGGCCATTGGTGGTTGGCGGGCCCTCGAAGAACACAAACGGCCGCTGTGGGTCGCCGTGCTCCAGGGTTTTCTTCACGATCCCCTGGGCGGCCCACCAGGCGGCGACATCCTCTTCCAGTGCCGGAAACGAAACTTTTGGATCAACAGGAGAAAAAGCCATCTGAACCTCCGGTTTTAATCTATAGGCCTACATCGATAAGCGGGCTAAAAAACAAAAAGCCCCATCCCACTACAGGGACGAGGTTCAGAGAACAGCTCGCGGTACCACCCCGCTTGACACTGAGGGTTGCTCAGCATCCGCTTCGTGCGCTGCAATCACAGCGCCGCCCGTGTAACGGTGGGCGAGGGCCGGTTCGCTTAGTGCCGCCAGCTGGCGGGTTCGGCGTTCTGCTCAGGAGAGATATTCAACGGGCGGTCCGATCGATGCCTCACACCAACTGCATCGTCGCTGGTTCGGAAATAGCGCGCCTACTGGCTCCGTCATCGCGTGTGCCGGGTATTGTACCACCGTCGTTTTTTCTACGCAATCCTGCGCAAGGCGGAGGGTCAGGGCCGATGCGTTTTCCCATCGATCGTTGGATTCTTGTGATTCGCCACCCCTCCGCCCCGACGCCCAAAGGGCACCCGGCGGGGAACCCAAGGGGTTTTCATCCCCCTGGACCCCCTAAAAGAATAGTTTATGGAGAGATCTTACGTTGTAAATTCATTCCATGCGATCCACGTATCAAGAACGCATAAGCCCTAAGGCGGAGGGCCAGATACAACTTGACGTAGTATATATGTTCTGCTATAGTGCTGACAATTCACAGCGGTTTTAGGCCACTAGATGGCCCTAAAACGTGGAGGATTGTCTGATGACTCAATCAATTCCCCAGCCAGGCCGCTACACCATGCGCGACACCAACGCGGTCGCCCGCGATGCCGCCCGCATCATCACCCGTCATCTGCGTGCCCACCCTGACACCGTTCTGGTCAAAAATGTTGAGCGCGATCCGTTCTACCAGCGGATCGATGTCGACCTGGTCTGGCGCATTCGGGTGCCCCCGATCGGCATTCGCAATATCCGAATTGAGATCAAGGCCGATCGGCTTGACACCACCGGAAACTTTTTTTTCGAGACCTGGAGCAACCGTGAGCAGGGCACGCCCGGCTGCTTTCTCTACACCGAGGCCGAGTATCTCTACTACTACTTCATGGAGACCGGCAAGCTGTATGTGCTGCCCACCGCGACCGTGCGCCCCTGGTTTGTGCAGCACCTGAACGAGTTTATCGAGCGCGACACCACCACCACCATCAACGGCGGCAACGGCCACTACACCACAGTTGGTCGCCTGGTGCCGATTAGCCGCGTGCTGGGCGAAGTCGATGGGGTCGAGATCTGGCCGCTGAAGCCGCCAAAAGCCGGCTGATCGCCCACCATAGTCGACCCCGCGTGGCCCTCCTCTATCGCTAGTAGCAGACCCAGCGTCGATGCTGCTCACTGCTTTTTGCGTGGTATCATAGCGATCTATGGATACCAATGAAGCAACTTCTACGACTCTTCGAGCTCTCGACCTCCCCCATGCGCTGGAGCGTCCGTCACGCCGCTGGCTGGGCTATGGCCTGGTGCTGCTGGCAGGAGGATTGTGGGCCTGTCTGGGCTTATTTTTTCGCGCCCTGCAATCCTACAATCTGCCGCCCACAGCCATTGCCCTCAACCGCGCCGCTGTCGCCGGCCTGACTCTGCTGCTCTGGCTGGCCCTGCGCCAGCCAGCAGCGCTGCGGCTACGGCGGCGCGATCTGCCCTACTTTGCGGCCTACAGTGTTGTAATCTCGGCTTTTTTCCTGGTGTATGTTGCGGCGGTCAACCAGGGCAGCGTGGCGCTGGCCTCGGTGCTGCTCTACACCGCCCCGGTCTGGGTGGTGCTGTTTGCCCGCATCCGCTGGGGCGAGCCGCTCACCAGCGCCACGCTTCTGGCGCTCGGGCTGGCGGTCGGCGGCAGCGCGCTGGTCGCCCTCGGCGGCGGCGCGCTTGACGGCGGTGGATTGGCAATTCTCCTCGGCCTGCTCTCGGGTCTGGCCTATGCGGTCTACAGCCTACTGAGCAACGAGGGGCTGCGCCGCGGCTATCCGCCAACCGGTATTGTGCTGTATGCGATGCTTGGCGGGGCGCTGGTGCTGCTGCCGTTTCAGGACTGGGACGCGGTCGGGCGGGCCTTCACCACGCCGGGAGCCTGGCCCGCGCTCCTGGCGGTTGGCTGGGTCTCGTCGCTGCTGGCGCCGGTCTGCTATGCCGCCGGCCAGCAGCGGATTGGCGCCTCCACCGCTGGGATTCTGGCCACGGTCGAGCCAGTCATCGCCGCCCTGCTCGCCTGGATCCTGCTCGGTGAGACGCTGGCCGCCCTGCAGCTGCTCGGCGGCGCCAGCGTGCTGGCCGCAGTGATCGTGCTGACCTGGTCGAAAATGAGTAGCCGTGATGAAATAAAGGAATGAGTATGAGCAATCAACTTTCTAACACCCAGCTGCTGGAGATGTGCCAGCGTGAGCTCAAGGCGATCTATCTGATTGATGCGCTGCGCGATACCGTTGATTCAGCCGATGCGTTTCTCCACGGCTGCGCTGCCACGATTGACTCGCTGCTCCAGCCCGATCTCTTGCAGATTATCACGCTCGATCTGGAGGACTGTCCGGCCCAGCACATCGTGATCGAGCGCTGGCGTCCGGCCCAGGGCGCCCTGCTGATGGCGCTGGTCAGCGCCGCGCTCACCGAGGGCCAGAGCGATATCCTCAGCGTTGACGAGGGTGAGATCATCGTTCAGGCGCTGCAGATCCAGCAGGATCGCTTGGGGGTGGTGGTGCTTGGCCGGCAGTCTGGACCCTGGAGCGTCCCCGATCATCGGCTGATCACGGCCATGTGCTCGCAGATCGACTCGGCGATGGCCTCGCTGCGGCTGCTCAGCCAGCTTCAGTCGCGCAACAAAGAGCTGGAGACTATCTACCGGCTCGATCGCCTGATCGACAGCACGCCCGACTTCGATAGCGCGCTGGCGGCGGCCCTCACGCTGCTCTCGGAAACCATCGGGGCCATGTGGAGCTTCATCATGCTCTACACGCCCGATGAGCTGGAGCTGGAGCTACGCGCCGCCTCACACAGCGATATCGCACAGCCGGACTCGCCGGTGGCCGATGCGCTGCGCACGCTGGCCCGTGAGACGATCAGCGGGGGCAAGCTGGTGCGTCGCGAGCAAATTAACCAGATTGTTGGCGCGTATATCGGTGTGCCAATTATCTTGAAAAATCAAATCATCGGCGTCTTTGGCGGGGCTAACCCGCCGGGGCAGCGCGGCTTCGGCTTCCACGAGGTCAAAATGCTCAACGCCATCGCCTCGCAGATGGACACAGCCCTGTTTGAGGATCGCACCCAGCGCCATATCCGCGAGACCTTCGCCCGTTATGTCAGCCCGACGGTGGTTGATCTGATGCTGCGCACTGCCGGCCAGGACTATCTGGAAGTCCATCGGCAGGCCCTGACCATGCTGTTCTCGGATATGCGCGGCTTTACCAGCGTCTCCGAGCAGCTGTCCGCCGATGTGGTTGCCAGCATGCTAAACGAGCATCTGGCGGCCATGACGACCATCATTCGTGATGCCGGCGGCACCGTGGATAAATTTGTCGGCGACGAGGTGGTCGCCTTTTTTGGCGCGCCGCTGCCCCGCCCCGACCACGCCCTGCTGGCCGTCCGCACCGCCCAGGCCATGCAGGCCCGCCACGGCGAGCTGATGCAGGAGTGGCTAGACCGTGGACTGCCGGCCGTCGCCATCGGCATTGGTATCGGCACCGGCGAGGTCATCGTCGGCAACATTGGCTCGGCCCAGATGATGAACTATACTGCGATTGGCCCCGATGTTAATCTGGCCGCCCGCCTGTGTAGCGCGGCCGTCGCCAACCAGATTTTGATCAACGCGGCCACCTATGCGGCGATCAAAGCTGAGATTCATGCGGTGCCGGTCGAGCCGCTGGTCCTGCGCCACATTGCCCAGCCTGTCCAGGCCTACAGTGTGGAGTAAATAGATTTACGGCAGCAGAGCGCCATGATACCGAACTCCCAACCCCAGCGCCCTGGCCGATATTGTACATACTGGAGCGAACATGACTCAATCCGACTGGACCAATTTTTTGATCGCCGAGGTGCATAACTATGGTGGCTTTTTCGGCGGCAACACCGTCACCTTCGACGCGGCACCCCTGGCCGCGCCCGACGACCTGCGCACCCTGGTGATCGACACCCCGGCCCTCGATAACATCCGCGACCGCCACACGATCCTGGCCAATATGGTGCTGGCGCTCCAGATGGACGGCGATCGCGTCGATCACGCCCGTCTGCTGGCCGCCCCAACCCACGAGGAGCTGCGCGATGCGCTTGGCCCCGCCCGGCTGGAGGGGTCGCTGGAGGCCCCGCTGGTCCTGAGCGGACGCTGCCCTAGCTGTGAGCGCTGGGTGCTTGGCGAGCTCCTGCGGCCAGCCGGCTGTGGGCTGTGCAGCGCGGCCGAGTAGATTATACGATCCGCTATTTTCTTAGCTCGGAGGCTAACC
Source organism: Herpetosiphonaceae bacterium (assembly GCA_013813565.1). Taxonomy (GTDB): domain Bacteria; phylum Chloroflexota; class Chloroflexia; order Chloroflexales; family Herpetosiphonaceae; genus JACCRK01. The sequence continues at coordinate 2,422 of JACCRK010000265.1, read as the reverse complement.
TCCAGGCTGAACACAACCGATGAGGACGATTATGACCAATAGCCCGCAAACCGCCACCGCTGTCGCCTGCGCCAACATCGCCTTTATTAAATATTGGGGCCAGAGCGATTCTGGATTGACCCTGCCAACCAATGGCTCGATCTCGTTGAACCTGGATGGCTGCCTGACCGAAACAACCGTGCGCTGCGACCCCGAGCTGGAGCGTGACCAGGTCTGGCTGGCCCTCCACGGCGGCGAGGAGATGCGCGCCTCCGGGCGGCCCTACGAGCGGGTGATGGCCCAGATCAACCGGCTGCGCACGCTGGCGGGCAGCACCATGCCGGTTGAGGTGCGCTCGCGCAACAACTTCCCCTCGGATGCCGGGATCGCCTCATCGGCGGCGGCCTTCGCGGCGCTGACACGGGCGGCGGTGGAGGCCTTTCAGCTGGAGGTCGATGAGCGTGAGCTTTCGCGGCTGACCCGCCTGTCCGGCTCCGGCTCGGCCTGTCGCTCCATCCCAGCGGGCTTTGTCGAATGGTACAACGACGGCACCCATCAGGGCTCGTATGCTGAGCAGATTGCGCCATCGAGCCACTGGGCGCTGGTCGATATCGTGGCCGTCGTCAACACCCAGGCCAAGCACGTCTCCTCGACCCACGGCCACGACCTGGCGCCAACCAGCGCCTACTTTCCGGCCCGGCTCAGCGAGGTTCCGGCCCGGCTGGCCGAGGTGCGGCGCGCTATCAGCGAGCGCGATCTGGAGCGGCTGGGCGTGGCCGCCGAGGCCGATGCGATGTCGATGCATGTGGTGGCCATGACCGCCCAGCCGCCCACAATGTACTGGCAGCCTGCCACCCTGAGTGTGATGCAGGCCGTGCAGCGCTGGCGCGCCCAGGATAATCTACACAGCTACTGGACGATCGACGCCGGGCCAAATGTCCACGTCATCTGCGAGGCCAAAGATGCCCCCGAGGTCGAGGCGCGGCTCTGCGAGCTATCGGCGGTCCAGTGGACCATCGCCAACGGCCCCGGTCACGAGGCTCGGCTGGTCGGCTAACAACGACGTTTACCGTTCCCAACGAGGAGGACTATGATGCAACGAAGATTAATTGGCTGTTTTGTGCTGCTGGGGCTGCTGCTGGGTCTATCAATGCCAGCCGCAGCCAACACCAAGGCCGGCACAGCGGTATTTTTCAACGAGACCGGGCATACCCTGGCCTACAACTTTCGACTTTTTTGGGACAGCAAGGGCGGCCTGCCGATCTTCGGCTACCCCATTAGCGAGGTTTTTATTGAGAATGGCCGGCCAGCCCAGTATTTTGAGCGGGCGCGGCTGGAGTGGCACGCGAACCTGGGGATTGTACAGGCCGGCCATCTTGGCCGCTGGGCCGCCGAGCGCTCGCCGGCGAATGCGGCCTTTGACCCGCGGAGCGGCGCCGCCTACCCCAATCAGATCTATTTCCCTGAGTCGCGGCATACTTTAGGCGGCCTGTTCCGCCAGTACTGGGAAAGCAATGGCGGGCTGGCGGTCTTTGGCTATCCACTTTCCGAGGAGTTCCTGGAGGTCAACCAGCAGGATGGCAAAACCTATACCGTCCAGTACTTCGAGCGGACCCGCTTCGAGTACCACCCCGAGCTGCCGGCCAAATATCAGGTCTCGCTGGGCCACCTTGGCCGCCAGTACCTGGATGCCACCAGGGCCGCCCCCGACTCGGCGCTGGCCAGGGTGAAGAGCGCTGATAGCGCCTGGGGTATCGTCCGGCCAACGCGGGTCAGGATGCCGCGGATTGGCGTCAGCGCTGAGGTGGTCGAGGCTGGCTTTTCGTTCGGGGCCTGGGATGTGCCACGCTACACCGCAGCGCACTACTGGCCAATCGCCGCCTTCCCTGGCTCGGCCGGCAATATCGTGATCGCCGGCCACGTTGGCTATCGCGATATCATCTTCAACTATCTGCCGAAGGCCCGACTCGGCGATGAGCTGTTCCTGACTGTCAATGGTGCCGAGCGCCGCTATGTGGTCAGTGAGATTATGACCTTGCTGCCGGCGGATACATGGGTGATGGACCCGACCACCGATGAAACGGTAACGCTGATCACCTGTGTGCCGATTGGCACGTATACGCATCGGCTGATTGTCCGGGCCAAACCGCAGTAGGAGGCTTTATGACGACACAATCACCCCAGATTGAAGAATTGGTGCAGCGTGGCATCACCGCCGCTCGCGAAGGCCGCTACGGTGTTGCCCAGCAAAGCCTGCGCGAGGCTGTGCGTCTGTCCCCAAATCACGAGCAGGCCTGGCTCTGGCTCAGCGGGGTTGAAGACACCGAGCAGGGCAAGCTGACCGCGCTCGAGCAGGTTCTGCGCATCAACCCGCACAATGTTGCCGCAATCCGCGGTCTTGAGCACCTCAAACAGCCGAAGATGGTCGATCTCGCCAGTCTCC
>JACCRK010000241.1 GCA_013813565.1 Herpetosiphonaceae bacterium | reverse complement strand
TACGTTTATGCCGCTGCGGGGGTGGGGGTTTTTCTGACCCTCTATAGCGTCCACGCGACGCAGACTGCGGTGCCACAAGCCACCTTTATTAAAGGGTTAGTCTTCAGTAGCCTGCTGATCGGCGGCTGTTTTGGGATCACGGCCACCCTGGCGGCGCTCACCGCCAAACGCCTCGACCAGCTGCTGCGGATGAGTGTCGAGCAGTCCAGCAAGGTTGAGGCGGCCCGCGCTGAGCTTGAGGTGCGGGTGGCCGAGCGCACGACCGGCCTCCAGCAGGCCCTGGAGGATCTACAGCAGTCGGGTGAGACCATCCGCCTGCTGAGCGCGCCGATTCTGCCGCTGGCGGCGGGGGTGCTGGTGCTGCCGCTGATCGGCAATATCAGCGAGGAGCGGGCCGCGTTTGTGAGCGAGCAGATCCTGGCCGAGGTGCATCGGCGGCGGTCCAAAACGGTGCTGATCGATCTCACCGGCATCGGGGTGGTCGATCAGGGCACGAGCCAGGCGCTGGAGCAGGTAACGACGGCGATCCGGCTGCTCGGCGCCGAGCCAGTTCTGGTGGGTATTCGGGCCGAGATCGCCGATATCATTACCAGCCGCGGGATCAATCTGCAGCACATTACTACTAAGCGCGATGTCCAGAGCGGACTGGCCTATGCGCTACAGCCAAAGTAGGCCAGATCGGGTTTAGCAACACGGCCAGCGGATCCCTAATCCGCTGGCCGTTGGTTTAGCGGATTGGGGCAACATGCTGAAGGGAATTCGTCGCGCTGATCCGCTGGTGTTGGTGGCAGCAGTGGTCGCCGGGCTGCTCTGGGTGCTGATCAGCCAGCTCCCGGCGCAGCACCGGGTTGATGTTGGCGGCGCCGATGCCGCCTATGTGCAGGGTTTCGCCGAGCGCGAGCAGGCCGACGCGCCGGCCGCGCAGCCGTATCTGGCCGGCGCCACCAATGCCCGCGCCCTGACGGCCGAGTCAGCGCTGCTGTTTCCGCAGGCGGGCACGCCGGCCGCGATCGCGATTCGCTGGCGGACGATCACCAGCACGCCGCTTAGCAGCACGGTGCTGCTGAACGGCGCCGCCCCGCTGGGCATCTACACGGCCTATCCCGACTGGAGTGTCACGCGCATCCCGATCGGCGGCGGGCAGGCCAAGCCCAGCGGCGACTGGTTTGTCACCTTCGCCTTCGCCGATCCCGAGTCGATCTATATCGACCGGGTGATCTACAACGTCGGGCCGGGGCCGGTCACCCCGGCGCCGCTGCCGCTGGCGGCGGTGAGTCTGGCGGCGGCGCTGCTGACCTATCTGCTGCCCCGGCGCTGGACAGGTGGATGGAGAGTCGTGGTTGGCGCGGGCGCGGTGGTGCTGCTGCTGGCGCTGCTGTATCGCTGGCCGCCGCCGCTGCTCGGCTACCCGGTGCGGCAGGCGCCCCATCTGCTGGTCGCTGGCCTGCTGGTGGCGGTTGGGGTGCGCTGGGCGCCAGCGCTTGGGCGCGCCCCACGGCGACTGGAGGCCGGGCTGGTTGGCGGCGGCCTGCTGCTGTGGGCGGGCTGGGTCTGGACCCTCGGCCGCCAGCATCTGGTGCTATCGCTGCCCGGTGTCGAGGCCGACTTCAGCGTGTTTGCCAAACGCTCAGCCACCTGGGCCGAGGTCTGGCGCGCCGATGGCTTTTATCAGCTTGGCTACCCGCTGCTGCTGCGGCTGGTGCGCCCGCTGATGGGGGACAATCCATTTCTGGCGGCCCGCTGGCTGAGCCTGGGCGCGGCGCTGGTGCTGCTGCTGGCGACCTGGTGGCTGGCCCGCGCCCGCTGGGGCCGGGTGGTCGGCCTGCTGGCGCTGCTACTGGCGGCGCTCAACCCGCTGACCGTGCAGTACGCGCTGTATGTTGGCACCGATATGGTCTTTGCCGCTGCCTGCATCGTGGCGATCGCCGTGGCGCTGCACCGGCCGATAATGTCACGTCGCGCCGCGCTGCTGGCCGGAGCGGCCGCCGGCATCGCCTTCATGCTGCGCCACCCTGGGCTGCTGCTGCTGCCGTGGATGCTGGCGGTTGCCTATCGATCCGCCCGCGATCCAGCCGGCAGTCCCTGGGCGGCGCGGCTCAGAGGGTTCGTGGTGCGGCCAGCCACCGCGCTCCTGGTCCTGGGCTTTCTGCTCGGGGCCGGGCCGCAGATCGGGGTAAATCTGCGCGATACCGGGCAGCCGCTGTACAGCCAGCAGGCCAAGAATATCTGGCTGGCGGTGTATGGCAACACCGAGTTTAGCCGCTGGGACGAAGAAAGCAGCGCCATCGGGCTGGGCACCGTCATCCAGCGCGACCCGGTGCGCTTTTTGGGCAACTGGTGGAATAATCTGGTCGCCTTCAGCGGGACCGGCGGGGCGCGGGCAGCCGAGTTCGAGCGGGCCGTGCAGCTGCGCCTGCTGGCCTGGCCGTTCAATCTGCTGGCGCTGCTAGGGCTGGTCGGCTGGGCGCGGCGCTGGCGCAGCGAGCCGGCGGGCGTGGCGCTGCTAGGCTGGGCGCTGCTGTATGTGGTCGGCATCTGCGTTGGCTTCCTGCTGCCGCGCTTTGTCGTGGCGCTGATCCCGGTCTATGCGCTGGCGGCGGGCACGCTGCTTGGCGGCTGGTGGGGCCGACCGACGCCAGGGGCCGACCTCGCGCGGCGCAACCCACGCCGGCTGGCGCTGCTGGGGCTGGGCGTCGGGCTGCTGGGGCTGGGGCAGGCCGGCGCCGGGGCGCAGGTGGTGCTCGATCAGCAGGTGGCGACCGAGCGAGCGATCGTCGCGGCGATCCTGGGCAACGTCCCCGCCGAAGCGCCGATCGCCGCCCAGGTCGCGCCGCGCACCGCGATCGCCAAATACTCGGCGGTGGCCGAGCGGCTCAGCCCTAGCCAGGGCGATCTGCCGGGAGATGTCGGCTGGCTGGTGGTCGAAGGTGCGGCCCCGCCGGGCTGGCTGGCCGTGGCCCGTGCGGGCGAGCTTGGCCTGTACAAGCGCTAGCGCGAGGCCCTATGGTACAATGCGCGGCGGAGGTTCTATCGTGATCGAATCGGTTGTTGAACAAGCCACGCCGCAGGTTGCCGCCAATCCGTGGCCGTTTAGCTTAAGTATCGTCCTGCCTGTGTACAACGAGGGCACGACGATTGGCGGCATCATTACGCAGGTGCGCGATCTGCACCCCTACGCCGAGATTCTGGTGGTCGATGACTGCTCCAGCGATGACACGGCGACGGTCGCCGCCGCCGCCGGAGCCAGGGTGATCAGCCGGCCATACAATATTGGCAACGGGGCCGGCGTGAAGACCGGCGTGCGCTCGGCCGCCGGCGATGTGGTGGTGATTATGGATGGCGATGGCCAGCACAATCCGGCCGATATCACCCGCCTGCTCAGCCACATCGGGCGCTACGACATGGTGATCGGGGCGCGCTCGCGCGCGGGGCAGCAGAACTGGGTGCGCTGGTTTGGCAATGCCGCGATCAATCGGCTTGGCTCGTATCTGACCGGGCTGAAGATGGAGGACCTGACCTCCGGGTTTCGGGCCTTCCGCCGCACCATCCTGCTGCACTATGTCCACCTGCTGCCCAACCAGTTCTCCTGGCCGACGACCAGCGCCCTGGCCTTTGCCAAGGCTGGCTACCACGTCCGCTTCGAGCCGATCGCCATGCTGCGGCGCCAGGGCGGACGCTCGCACCAGAAGCTGCTCAAAAATGGCTTCAAGTTTACGATTATTATCTTCCGCATCATCAGCCTGTTTAACCCGCTGCGCATCTTCATCCCGGTGATGCTGCTGTTTATGCTGCTAAGTGTCATCTCGTACTTCCTGGGCGTCGCGAACGATGGCAACTGGCTGCATCTGCCCCCAACGGCGATGCTCTGTCTGATTGCGGCCCTGTTTTTCTTCTTCTTCGGGCTGCTGGCAGAGATGATCTCGGCCCTGCGCTTTGAACGGGTGCGCGACTCATGAAAAAAATACTCAACTGGGCGCTGACGCTGCTCGGCCCCGCCATCCTGGTGTTCTTCCTGCTCACCAACGATATCGGCGCGATCTGGAACGTGCTGAAAACCACCGACCCGCTGCTGTTTGCCCTGGCCTCGGTGCTGGTGCTGCCGTTTCTGTTCTCCAAAGGCTGGCGCTGGCGCCTGATCCTCCAGGGCTGGGATATTCAGATCTCGACCTGGTTTGCCTCGATTCTGTACACGCTGGGGATTTTCGTCGGCTCGGTGACGCCGGGGCAGGGCGGCGATGCGGTCAAGGCCTGGTATCTGCGCCGCGACGGCCACCCGCTCGGGGCCAGCCTGCTGTCGATCGTCGTCGATCGCTTCTTTGACGTGGCGATCATGGGCATTATTGCCGGATCGGGGCTGTACTTTTATCGCACGTTCCTGCCGGGCAATGTGCGCTGGCTGATCGTGCTGGCGCTGGCCGGCGTGGTCGTCGGGATCGTCTTTCTGGCCAGCGGCGGGCTGCGGCGCTGGCTGGTCCAGCGGGTGCTGCCGATCATCATTCCCGCCAAGCTCAGGGCACTGGCCCGCCGGGCCGGGCTGCTCGACCGGGTGCTGACGATGTCGCCGCTGCGCATTGTCGCGCTGGTGCTGCTGTCGTTTGTGACGCTTGGCTGGACCTTCCTGCGCCTGTATCTGCTGTTCCTGGCCGCCGGCGTCAGCATTGATGTCGGCCCGTACATGGCGATGATCGCGATTGTCTCGCTGGTCAGCGTGATCTCGGTCGGCGGCGTGGGCACCCGCGACGTGGTGATGGTGCTGATTATGACCAATCTCGCCGCCAGCGGCCAGATGCGCGGCACCGACGGCTCAGCCTTCAGCGCCACCCAGGCCGAGGCGCTGGCGCTGGGTATCTCGGCGCTGTTCCTGGTGCTGAACGTCGTCAACATCGTGCTGGGGTTCCTGGTCTCGCTGCGCTATCCGCTCTCGGCCGCCCTGCTCTCCAAGGACACCATCGACGCCGAGGACGAGGCGCTGGTCAAGGCGTAGATTTATAGAGGTTAGGGGTTGGGGGTTAGGAGCATTGATCCACGAAGGGCACGGAAAAATTAAATATCAAGCTATTAACAGCTGCCATCCGGGCGGACGCGCAGCGTCGGGTCGAGGACTAATCCCTAATCCCTAATCCCTAATCCCTAATCCCTAATTCCTAATCCCTAACCCCTATTTCAGGAGCATCACGTGAGCGACTATGTGTTTACCTACCCGATCGAGGTGCGCTTCCGCGACACCGACGGCCTGGGCCACGTCAACAACGCGGTCTATCTGACCTACTTCGAGGCCGTGCGGCTGGCCTACGGGCTGCATCTGCTGGCGGGATCGCGGCTGGAAGATGTGCCGTTTATTATGGGCGAGGCGACGATTCGCTACCTCAGGCCGGTGTTCTACGGCGACCAGATTGTGGCGACCGCCCGCGTCAGCCGAATCGGCACCAAGAGCTTTGTCTTCGACCACCAGATTCGCCGGGGCGCGGAGGTGGTCACCACCGGCACCACCGTGGCGGTCTGGTACGACTACGCCGCCGAGCAGACCCTGCCGATCCCCGACTCGTTCCGCGCCAGGGTGGCCGAGGTTCAGGGCGAGTAGCAGCCGTGCTGAAAAGCAGAAAGCAGCCAGGTGATGAAGAGTTTTTTTGGTTCACCCGCCAGCCTGCTGCGGCGCTGGCCGGGCGTTGAGCATATGCCGCGCCTGTACGACCGGAGCACCCGCCGCTCAGAGATGGGCCTGGTCAAGCTGCGGCGCATGCTGCTGGCCGAGGTGAGCGGCGCGGTGCTGGAGATGGGCGTTGGCACCGGAAATAATCTGCCCTACTACAGCCAGGCCGCCAGCGTGGTCGCGTTTGATCTCGACCCGCGCAATGTGCGCTACGCCGCCGCCAAGCCCGAGTCCGGCGGCGCCCGGCTGCTGGCGGCCAACGCGCAGTTTCTGCCGTTTGGCACGGCCCAGTTTGATCAGGTTGTGGCGACGCTGATGCTGTGCTCGGTGCCATCGCAGGCGGCGACGCTGACCGAGGTTCGCCGGGTGCTCCGTCCAGGCGGGCGGCTACACCTGATCGAGCACACCCTGACCGGCATGCCTGCGGTTGACTGGCTGCTGAATCAGGCTGATCGCCCGTGGCAGTGGGCCACCGGCGGCTGCCACCTCAACCGCGACACCGCCGCCGCCCTGCGAGAGGCGGGCTGGTCCCTGCTCAAGCACCGCCGCTACTCCGGCGGCTTTATGAATGTGATCGTGGCCCAGCCTGAACCCTGAGCCCCAGCGAGCGAAGCAATGACCCATCCCAACCAGGCCGACACAGCCGCAGAGATGCAGGACTGCCCCAAGTGCGCCGCTAGCATCCCAACGTTTAAGTACTACCCGACCTGGTGCGATCAGTGCTCGTGGAATCTCAAGCCCCACACGCCCGATGACGCCGGCGGACGCTTTGCCAGGCTCTACACGCGGATCGGGGCGAAATTCAGTCGATCCTTGTTTGAGAAAACCGTCAGATCAGCCTCGCTGCAGCCGCGCTGGACGGCCTCCAAGCTGCTGGC
>JACCRK010000239.1 GCA_013813565.1 Herpetosiphonaceae bacterium | reverse complement strand
CAGGTGCTGGGCCAGAAAGGTATTGAAACGATCACTGGCGGCTATGATATTCAGGGCGTGCTGACGAGCAGCGCAGCCGCTGCATCTGGAGATCTGCGGGCAAGCATCGCCAACGGTGGCCAGCAGGCAGCGATCGCCAGTGTCAGCAGTGTCGCGATCCTCCCGATCGAGATCCGCCAGGTGGGCGCCGCCAGCCAGCAATGGCTCAGCTACCGCGCCAATGGCTATGATAGCGACTACATGGAGCAGGTGTCCAACCACTACGGGTTCAAGCTGCGTGCACCAGGCTTTGAGACCGATGCCCAGGTGTGGCAGGCGCTTCGTGAGCGCGACGATGTGATTGTGCTGGGGCGCTCCGATGTGCCATCCAGCCAGGCAGTCCGGCTTGACCAGAACACATTTATGGCCGAAGGGTTTTTCTGGGAAGATGAGGCGATGCCGGCGCTTGAAGTTGAGGTGCGGCTGCCGCAAAGCACGGCTGTGCGCCGTCTCAAAGTCATTGGGGTTCTCAACAGCAGCTGGATCGGCAACTTCGTTGGCGGAGTTCACGGCGGCTCCCAAAGCGTGGCGATGATTGCTGGCGCACCTGTTCCGGCCGCCTTGTTTTTTATTGACGCTCGCGAGGGGACCGATAGCATGGCCCTGGCCCAGGCGATTGAAAAAGAATTCTTTTCCGCTGGACTTGAAACCACGTCGATGCAGCAGCTGATCGCCACGTCGTTAAATGAAAGCAAGGTCTTCAACGAGTTGCTACGCGGCTTTATCGCCCTGGGCTTGCTGATCGGCATCGCCTCACTGGGGGTCATCAGTACGCGCTCAGTGGTTGAGCGCCGTCAACAGATCGGGATGCTGCGGGCCATCGGCTACCACCGCAGCATGGTGTTGTCCTCGTTCCTCTTCGAGGCCGCATTTATTGCGGTGCTGGGCATCCTTATCGGTACCCTGCTGGGTCTCAACACCGGCTGGAACATCATCAACCAGTTTGCCAAAGAGCAAACCAATCTGGTGTTTGATCCACCAATCTTTGACATTATTATGATCGATGTCCTGGCCCTGGTCTGCGCCCTTCTGGCCACGGCGTTACCAGCTTGGCGGGCCAGTCGGGTATTTCCGGCTGAAGCCTTGCGCTACGAATAATCCAATCCCCTGCCAGGACGCGGGCATGCCTGCGTCCTGGCACGTCTATCAGTGCTGGGAAACCCTATGCAAACACCGAACCCATGGTTCACCTTTGTTCAACCCAACCTGTCGGCTAAAATGCGGCTATTCTGCTTTCATTATGCCGGAGGCAGGTCATTGCTCTATCGCCACTGGCAAAGCCAGCTGCCTGACTGGATTCAGGTTCTGCCGGTGGAGCTGCCCGGTCGCGGCTCGCGTATGCGCGAGCCATTATTTCGCCAGCTTGAGCCGTTGATTAACACGCTTATGGGTGTGGTTCAGCCGCTGCTGACGCTACCCTACGCTTTTTTCGGGCATAGTATGGGCGGGCTGATCAGCTTTGAGCTGACGCGGGCGCTGCGGCGGGTGGGACGCAAACTGCCGCAAGCGATCTTTATCTCAGGCTATCGGGCGCCACAGCTTCCTAATCCCACCCCGCCAACCTATCCTTTGCCTGAGGATCAGCTCATCGCCAAAATCACCGCCATGAACGGCATTCCGCCAGAAATCCTGGCCCATCCTGAGCTGCTAAACCTGATCATCCCGATTCTGCGCGCCGACTTTGAGGTGTGCGATACGTATACGTGTGCCAGCGAGTCGCCGCTGCCCTGCCCAATTACCGTATTCGGCGGGAAGGACGATCCCGTTGTGCCGCCGGCTCTGCTTCTACCGTGGTGCGAACAAACGACGCAAGCCTGTGTGATCCACGAGTTTTCCGGGGATCACTTTTTCCTGCAGCAGCACACCCAGCCAATCCTTGAGCAGATTCGCAGCACGCTCTGCGTATACCCCTGATGATGTCGATTTTTTATGCAAGGAGACGCCCTTCATGGCGATAATCGAGGCCCATGGCTTGAAAAAGCAATTCAAATCGGGCAAAACTGTGGTCGATGCCTTGTGTGGTATCAATCTATCCGTCGCCGAGGGGGGCATCATTGGCCTGTTGGGGCCGAACGGGGCGGGCAAAACAACCCTTTTGCGTATTCTGACCACGCTCCTCCAGCCAGATGCTGGCACAGCGCAGATTGTCGGCCAGCCAATCGACACCGGGTCGGCGGCTATCCGCCGCAGGATCGGCTATGTCAGCCAGCAGGGTGGTGCGGAGGCTGCCGCCACTGGCCGCGAAAATGTGCTGCTTCAGGCTCGCCTGCATGGTCTGTCCGCCGCCGAAGCGAAGCAACGTGTGAGCGAATTGCTGGTGGGATTTGAGTTGGAGTCCATCGCTGACCGCGTTGTGCAAACCTATTCCGGCGGACAGCGTCGCCGTCTCGATCTTGCGATGGGCATGGTGCATCGACCTGTGCTGCTGTTTTTGGATGAGCCGGCGGTTGGACTCGATCCGCAAAGCCGGGCGCGGCTATGGGATGAGGTGCGATCGCTCCACCGGGGCGGAACCTCGGTGGTGATCACCACGCATTACCTCGATGAAGCCGATGCCTTATGCGACCGGGTCGCAATTATCGATCATGGCCAGATTATTGTTGAAGACTCACCGGCAGGCTTGAAACGGACGCTGGCTGGCGACGTGGTGCGGTTGGGAATCCGGGTTGACGAACTGGAACAGGCCCGCACCCTGTTCACCAATCAAGCCTTTGTCCGTGATATCTCATGCGAGGACGAGCATCTGCGTCTGGTGGTAGAGCAAGGTGAAACGGCGTTGCCACAGATTTTACAGCTGGTAAACGACCATGGCCTGTCGTTGCAAACCATAACCCTGGATCGCCCATCGCTTGATGATGTGTTTTTGCACTACACCGGGCGATCTTTGCGTGATGCATAACATGGAGACTATCCAATGAAAGTCCTGCGTGAAACTATGATTATCGGATTGCACAGCCTCCGTGTTGCGCTCCGCAATCCCCTCACGATCATTGTCGGGTTGTTGCAGCCGATCACATGGATGCTGCTGTTTGCTCCGTTGCTCAAAAATTTACCCACGACCACATCGTTTTCAGCGACCACCGCAATCAATATTTTTACGCCGGGAATGCTGGTCATGCTAGCGCCAATCACCTCATTATTTTCCGGCATCGGCCTGGTCACTGAATTGCGCGGCGGGGTGCTGGATCGTTTGCGGGTGACGCCGGCTAGTCGCCTGGCGATTATTTTGGGCAAGGCTGGCCGCGATCTGGTGGTGCTGTTGCTCCAGGGGTTGATTTTGGTCCTGATTGCCTGGATGATGGGCCTGCAAATCTACCCGCTCGGCATACTGGTCGCGTTTGTCCTGCTGCTGATCGTTGGTCTGCTGATGGTCTCGTGCTCGTATGCTTTTGCCCTGACCCTGCGGGACGAAAATGCGGTCGCCTCGATTTCCAACGTGTTGCTGCTGCCACTGCTGTTGCTTTCCGGGCTAATCCTGCCGCTTGAACTGGCGCCCGGCTGGATGAAAACCCTGGCGGCACTTAATCCGCTCGCCTATACCGTGGCGGCGATGCGGGCGTTATTCGTTGGGGAGTTCAATGATGTGGCGATTATTCAGGGGTTTGCGGTGACTGCCGGATTGGCACTGCTCGCCTTGTTCTGGGCTACCCGCTCATTCCGTCGCTCGTTCGCCTAGTGCATAATCAAGCATGGGGATAAACGAGTGTTTTTGCGGCTTTGCGATGCTCTATTCCCTACCCCTACTCCCTGCTTGATTATGCACTAGGGCGTGTTGTAGTTCGTGATCTCTGCGAATTTCTAAGCGCAGATTTGCAGACAATCACAACAGTGGTGAGAGTGAAAATCGCTAACTACAACTGTAGTACTAATCCCTACAACGCCTTGGCAAACCGCTCGATCGCAGCGGCGGCCTGGGGCCAGGCTGGGTCGAGCATCAGGTCGTGGGCGGCCTCGGGGATGACGACCAGCTCGGCGTGGTAGGCCGCCGCGGTTCGCCGCTGCTCCTCCACGCTAAACACGGCGTCGCGCTCGGCGGCGATCACCAGCAGCGGGCTGCGGTTCAGGGCTGGGTCAACCTTGACGACCATCCCATCCCACAACGCCATGCGCAGCGACTCCGGGCCAAGCAGCGCCGTGTAGCGCTGGAGCTCGGCGGCGGGAATTTTGGGGCGGAAAAAGGCCTCGCGGGCCAGCCGGGGCGTGCCGACCGCATGCCTGAGGTTGCCGGTGAGCAGCGCCCGGGCGACCGCCAGCGGGTGCCTGAGCATCCAGCGGCTGAGAAAGCGCAGCGTGCCACTGAGCGGAATCGTCGCCAGCAGCACCGCCCCCGGCAGCTGTTGCTGCATCAGCAGGCTCTGCAGGATATAGCCGCCCATGCTATGCCCAACCACAATCGGCGGCCGCTCCAGCGCCGCAATCGCCATCTGTAGATCTCCGACATAGTCAGCCAGGCTACAAAAGTTCAAGCCGCGCACCCGGTCGCTGTGGCCATGGCCCCGCAGGCTGATCGCGTGAACCTCAAAGCCACGGCGGGCAAAATCCTGCATGGCGCTTTGCCAGCACCAGGCCCCGTGCCAGGCCCCGTGGAGCAGCAGCAGCGGGGTGGCGTAGCGCCGCTCGGCCGGGTACAAAACGGTATGTTCAAGCTGCTTGCCGCCAACCTGCCGAATGTCTGTCTGCATCATCATCCTCGTTATAGCTTTTGTTGTGGCTACTATAGCTGCTCGATCGGCGAAAAACAACCGTTTTTGGGGATCGGCCGATTCATATGCTCGGCCGCCTGGCACCATCTTCGGGCCGCCTGATCTGGTACAATCGCCCGCAGAATAATTGCTCTCATTCAAAGGAGAATGTGCGATGTCTGAACCGCGAACTCCCATCCATGCCCCGCGTGGCTCAACGCTGTCGTGCAAGGGCTGGCAGCAGGAGGCCGCCCTGCGCATGCTGATGAATAACCTCGACCCCGATGTGGCCGAGGATCCCGATCAGCTGATTGTCTACGGCGGCACCGGCAAGGCCGCCCGCAACTGGGAGGCCTACGACGCGATCGTGCGCTCGCTGCGGGCGCTGGAGAACGACGAGACTCTGCTGGTCCAGTCGGGAAAGCCGGTGGCAGTCTTTCGCACCCACGCCGACGCGCCCCGCGTGCTGATCGCCAACTCGCTGCTGGTGCCCCACTGGGCCACCTGGGAGAAGTTTCGCGAGCTTGAGCACGCCGGCCTGACGATGTACGGCCAGATGACCGCCGGATCGTGGATCTACATCGGCACCCAGGGGATTTTGCAGGGCACCTACGAGACCCTGGCCGAGCTGGCCCGCCAGAACTTTGGCGGCTCGCTGCGCGGACGCTTTGTGCTGACGGCCGGACTTGGCGGGATGGGCGGCGCCCAGCCGCTGGCGGTGACGATGAACGATGGCGTGGCGCTGGTGGTCGAGGTTGACCCGCATCGGATTGAGCGGCGTCTGCAGACCCGCTACCTGGATGTGGCGGTCGATACGCTTGAGGAGGCCATGACTCTGGTCGATGAGGCCCGCAGCGCCGGCCGCCCGCTGTCGGTGGGCCTGCTTGGCAACGCCGCCGAGGTCTTCAGCGAGCTGGTGGTGCGCGGCATCGTGCCCGATGTGGTCACCGATCAGACCAGCGCCCACGATGCGCTCGGCGGCTATGTGCCCGCCGGGATCGCCTACCCCGACGCGCTGGCGCTGCGCGAGTCCGACCCGGCCGAGTATGTGCGCCGCTCAACCGCCTCGATGGTCCAGCACGTGGAGGCCATGGTGGCCCTGCAGGACGTCGGGGCGATCGTGTTCGACTATGGCAACAATCTGCGCGGGATGGCGCTGGCCGCCGGCTACGAGCGCGCCTTCGCGTACCCCGGCTTTGTGCCTGCCTACATTCGGCCGCTGTTCTGCGAGGGCAAGGGGCCGTTTCGCTGGGCGGCGCTGTCGGGCGACCCGGCCGATATCGCCCGCACCGACCAGGCCATCCTCGATCTGTTCCCCGACGATGAGCCGCTGCGCCGCTGGATCACCAAGGCCCAGGCGCAGGTGCAGTTCCAGGGCCTGCCCGCCCGGATCTGCTGGCTGGGCTACGGCGAGCGGGCCAAGGCCGGGCTGCTGTTCAACCAGCTGGTCCGCGACGGCGAGGTCAGCGCGCCGATTGTGATCGGCCGCGATCACCTCGACTGTGGCTCGGTGGCCTCGCCCAACCGCGAGACCGAGGCGATGCTCGATGGCTCGGACGCGATCGGCGACTGGCCGATCCTGAACGCGATGCTCAACGCCGTCAACGGCGCGACCTGGGTTAGCGTGCACCACGGCGGCGGCGTCGGGATCGGCTACTCGCTGCACGCCGGCATGGTGATCGTCGCCGATGGCACCGCCGACGCCGACCGCCGCCTGGAGCGGGTGCTGACCGGCGACCCCGGCATGGGCGTCGTCCGCCACGCCGACGCCGGCTACGAGCGGGCGATCGAGGTCGCCAACGAGCGCGGGGTGGCCATCCCGATGCTGAACCAGTAGCGCCGGGCTAGATCAACCCAGGCCACCACGATCCAGGATCGTGGTGGCCTGTGCGATTAATATGTACCAATCATCGTCGAACCCAAGGAGCAGCATATGAATCATTGGTTCAACTGGCCTGACGACATAGATCCGCCCACCAAATTTGAGGATATCTGTGGGTTTTTTCTTCCACTCCTAGGTTTGCTCTTCGACCCGATTGTCTTTCATGTTCGCCTCGACTTTTTTTTGGGAGCCGATTATACCGGTCTTTTTGAGGCCTATCGGGTCGGCGGATATCTGGCGCTGGGCGGATCGCTGCTGGTCTACGCGATCATTATGCTCCGGCCACCGCATGTACCGGGATTGCGCACCCTGGCGGCGGGCATGCTCTGGGGATGTGCGCTGATCGCCTACGGGTTTGGCCTCGCCTTGGGTCCGTTTAGTTTGGTCGGTATTCTATTTGTTGGGCTTGGTCTGTTGGGGATTATCCCTTTTCTGGCGGGCGTGGCCTATCATCGCGTCGGTCTACGGCTGATGCGCGGGGGATTGCCACGCTGGTACCGGCGCTGGCAGTTCTGGCTGGGGCTGCTGCTTATGCTGGTCGGGCCGCTTGGGGCGCAGCTGGAGACCACGCGGCGGCTTGACACGGCCACCCAGCAGCTGATCGCAGGCCAGCCGAGCGAGCGGGGGGCCGCAATCACAGCGCTGCGCTCAGCATTCTGGTGTTCCCTGGCATGCTATGATCCACTAGTATGGGCCTATGCGCGTGAAGTCGATGCCACGCACAAGCTCGACCTCGCCAGCGCCTATCAGGAGATTACCGGCCAATCGATCGATATTCGCCTGGCCCAGATCTCTAGCAGTTAGTATCAGACTGGATCGGATTGGAATAATCTAATCCCTGCGATCAACCATCGTGGTGGCCGCTTTGATGCTATTTCCCCACTGCAAAGCCCTAATCAGGCGTAGCTGGTGCACTGCCAATCGCGCTATGCGGAATGCTGATGCTGAGTATGATCCACGAAGGCCACGAATGTCACGAAGATCCAGGATCATTCCGCACTGGATGCGTGATTCTGCACTAGCCACTAGCTGCCACTCTCTAGGCATTCCTGTCCGCTTTATTTTTAACTGTTTTACCTTACACGCTGCTTTACTCGTAAAACTCCGGCGCTTTTTTGAGTGTTTCCCACTGGTCGTTGTCATGACCGAAAATCACCACCCCGATCTGCTCCCGTTCGACCAGATCAAGCAGCTTAATCGTACTGGCGCGGATCGCTTCGGCGTCCGGGTCGCTCCCGTCGTCCTGCTTGTCACGGGTAAAGCCCTTGCCGAAGGGTACCGCGTCAATCGGCAATAATATCGCCCCTGTTTTGGGCAGCCGCACCAGCACCGATTGATGTCCCGGCACATGCCCGCTCGTCTCAATCAGCTCCAGCCCCGGTAACAGCTCCGTGTCCCCGTCCACCAGCCGAATGCGCTCCATTGGCAGATCCCATTGGGGTCGAGTGGCAGCAAAACGTGGGTTGCTCGCCGCATCCTCGTGATGCACACGCTGAACAACATAGTGCGCCTTCGTAAATGCCGCGTGTCTTCCGGCATGATCGAGATCATAATGCGTCGAAATGACAGTAGTAATATCGTCCGGTTTTAAGCCAATGCTGGCCAGCTGGGCGATAACGTCCTGCCCATTCTCGAAGTCCGATTCTCCTTCAGGCATCCTCTCCGGGAGACCACTGTCAATCAGAATATGCTTGCCGTCACCCGTTTGCACCAGATAGCACACAATCGGAATCTGGTATTCCGGCATGGACCCAACCTGCATCAGATAAAGACGCTTCACGCCATTCTGGCTCATACACATGTCCTTCTACAACAAAGACCAATGGGGCAGAGGGGAGGTAGGAAAGAACCCTCCTCATTTCTCTTCGCATTAGACCAAATGTTCTGATTTTTGTCAATCCCACGTGTATTTCACCAGGGTTAAAGTGCATAACGTCCCGGTTTGTCGCGGAGAACGATTGTCCTCTTCAGTTTTGCATCGCCTCGATCATTTGTTGGCGTAACACAGTCATGAGGAACCTTCTGATCAAGCGATTGCCTACCTCAGTAGTTGTCAGCCAACGGAGACACCCGATCGGCATCGGATGCTTGACGCCCCACTAGCTGCTGGCTGCTAGCTGCTGCCGCCCTACGGCGAGCGCGTACAGGCCTGCTCCGCCGTCAGCCAGGGCGTGAAGGTGACGGCATCGCTCACCCGGACGCCGCGCCCGCCGGGGTTGCGCCGCGCGTCGGTCGGGCCGCTGGCGTCGCCCCACCAGTTGTTGGCGGCGTTCAGCAGCGCCGAGCTTTGCAGGCCGCTCTGCCCGTTGCCGCTGAAGGCGTTGTCGCTGATTCGAATGTCGCGGCCGGCCTCGCGGGGCAGCGCGCTGGCGAAGGCGATCCCCAGGCCCACCGTGGTGTTGGCAAAGGTGTTGCAGCGTAGGGTAGCCTTGAAATCGGCCGAAGCCTCGATCAGCATGCTTAGGCGGGCCTGGTCGTTGAAGACCGCGTTTTGCACATCCAGCGTGGCCTGCTGGCCCTCCAGAACCAGGTGCGCGATCGCCGCATTGCCTGAGAAGGTGTTGTTCTCGATGCTAACCGCGTCGATTACCACCGATCCCTGCGCCCCAACCCGCAGCGCCAGCGCCGGGTTCTGCTCAAAGACGTTGTTGGTGATACTCAGGCGCTGTAGCTCGACATAGCTGTTGCTGCTGTAGATGCCGCCAGCGTTGTTGGATAGCGTGCTGTCGCGCACAATCAAGGTGGCGTTCTGGGCCACCAGGCTGCTATTTCTGGCCCCGGCATCTTCAATCTGGCTGTTTAAGATATAGCCAACGCCGCCATCGACCACATAGATCCCATCCCAGTCGCCGCCATCGGCGGTGCGAAATTCCACCGGCTGGCTGGCCGTGCCGTCGGCGGTCAGGGCGCCCGCCACCTCCAGCCGCACCCGCGAGGCCAGCTGCACCTCCACCCCCGGATCGATCGTGAGCAGCGTTCCGGCGGGCACCGTGTAGTTGACCCGCAGCACCTTCGGGCTATCCGCCTGGGTCCAGCGAATCTCATTGGTGATCGGGGTCTGGACGATCAGCGTTGGCGGCGGATTGAGCACCGTGGTGCCGGTCAACGCTGCCGTCGGCCCGCCCGCTGTGGTGACCACGGCGGCGCTGGGGGTCGAGCCTTTGCCGCGCAGCTCGTTGACAAATCCGACGATGCCGCTGCGCCCCCACAGCATAAACAGCGCAATGATCAGCAGCACCAGCGGCAAGAGCACCACCTGCACCAGCCACTGCGGGATGCGCGGGCGGTCGGTCAGGCGGGCGGTGCTCTGCTGCACCATGTCGGGGCTGCCGCTTGGGGTGACGCTCACCATGAACGGATGCATGCGGCTCGTGCCGATGAACTGGCGATCGCGCACCCGTGCCCGCAGCTGGGTTTTGCGCGTCTCGCCCGGCGGCACCACCAGCTCGGCCACGTCGGTCGCAAAATCCAGCAGGTCCTCGTCGTTGCTGCCCTGGACCAGAAACGCCTGCTCCTGATTGCCCTTGTTGGTGATCTGGAGGTTGTAGCGGGCCTCGCGCCGAACTTTCTGCTCTTTGGGAAAGATCTCCTGCTTGAATTCGATAAATGGCTTGATCGTCAGTGCGCCCAGCGCAAACACCTGCTGGTCCGGCCGCTTTTCGGACTGGGCGATCAGCCGGAAGCGGGTGGTCTCGGCCAGGCTGCGAAAGTTGCGCGGCGGGTTGATGATCAGCTGGGCCTCGGCCTGGGCGTTCGGCAGCAGGGGGATGCTCTCAGGCACAATTGTGATCCAGGCCGGCGGCAGGCCAGCAACCTTGAAGCTCAGCCGATCAACAATCGAGGATCGATTGATCACCGAGAGGGTGGTGGTCGCCGCCGCGCCGGCCTCGGTGATCAGGTTCGGCATCGTCATGGTGATATGGGCCGGCTGATACACGTCGCTGCTGTCCTCGTCGCTGGCGGGCACAGTGGCCAGCCGCCTGGTTGCCCCGGTGACCGGCAGATTTTCCGGCTGGCGTCGAGGCCGGGGGGCTGGCGCCGCCGGAGCCGCGTCGCCGGCTGGCGGCTGCTGGCGGGCCAGCGGGGCCGCCGGGCGCAGCGCCAGATCGGTGGTCGGCGCAGGCTGTGGCGCCGGCAGGGTTTTGGTGGGCTTGGGCGGATATTTCGTGCCCCGGCTGATCGGTGGAACGTGGATGAAAATCCCTCGGGCCTGCTCAACCTGATTGTCGGCGGCGCGAGCGCTGATGACGAAGTGGTAGCCCTGGCGTTTGCCAAACCACCAGATGAAGCGCTTGATTCGCAGACACACGCTCAGCTGGTAGGTTGTCCCCGACTTCACCCAGACTGTGCGGCTGTTGAACGACGGATCGAAAGCGTTCAGCTCGTCAAAACAGTGCAGGTCGAACGACTGATCGGTATTGCCCTGGTTGGTCAGCTCAACTTGATAGAGACCCTCGTGCCGCCCGCTCTGGTGGCGGGGAAACAGCGCGATCTGGAACTGGGTGAAGGGACGGATCAGCAGGGTTGCCGGGGTGCTGCGAACCTGGCTCGGATCGTGGTCCGACCAGACCTGGACGCTGAACGGGTAGCTGCCGGCGTGGCTGCTGGCCTCACGTGGCGGCGTAAGCTTGATTTTGATCTCGCCCTTGGCGCTGGGAAAGACAGGGATTTCCTGCTCGCTGATATCGACCCAGGCCGCCGGCAGGCCGCTGACCGCCAGCGACACTCGCTCCAGCACCAGCGACTGGTTGACAAACGAGATGGTCAGCGTGGTGGTCTCGCCAGCCTCCAGCGTGCTGATCGTCGGGGTGAGCTTGAGCCGGGTGATGCGGGCGGGCGCTGTCGGCTCGGCCGGTCCCAGGCGCAGGGTCGTAGCTAGATCAGCCGGCTCTGGCCTGGGCGTGGGTAAAACCGTCGGGATGGTTGCATTTGGCGGATACAGAAACAGCGCCAGTTCGCCAATCTGCACCACGCTATCCGGCGAAAGCGCCTGAATCGCGTATGGGCTGAGGCGTCGATTGTCCAGCTTGGTCCCGCTGGCGCTGTTCAGATCGAGAATATTGAAGATCTCACCGGTGCAAAAAATCTGCGCGTGGTGCTCGGATACCACGCTGTAGTCGATCACCAGGTCGTTATCGCTGGCCCGGCCCAGCCGAATGGTTGGCTTGCCCAGACTGATGTGCTGGGTCTGGCCGTCGGGGTAGCGCACAATGGCGGTGCCGTAGGACCGCTCCAGCTCCGGCGGGATCTGCATCTCGCTGACGGGCTGCTCCGGCGCGGAGCCACTCTGTGCCGGTGCCTCGGCATGCGGCAGCTCAATAATCACCGGCGTGGCGCTCAGATCCCCGGGGCTCGGCGGGGATTCGGCGGGCGGCTCGGCCAGACTGGCGGCGACCACCGGCAGCTGGAGCTCGGCGGGATCGGCGCTGGCCTCCGCTGATTCGGCCGGCTCGATCTGCGGCGCCTCGGCGGCGGAGTAGATCATCAGCCGCCAGTCGGCAATCTCGACCACGCTCTCAACCGCCGTGCGCTGCTCGCTCGCCAGGGTGATCAGGTCGTAGCCCTGCGGCGTGCTGACCAGCTGGGCGTAGTAGGGCGCGATGGCGGGAAGGACGATGTCATTATCGGGCGCGCTGCCAATCCACAGCACCAGCCGGTTGATTGGGATGCGCCGCTGGCTGTCGGGGCCGAGCGCCACCACCAGCCCGTAGCTGCCGACATCGCTGGCCGGCGCCTGCGGATTGCTGGCCGGCGCGTCCAGGGTAAGCGGCAGCTCGGGGGCTGGGTCGCCCTCGGGTGGATAGACAAAAATCCGCGTGCGCCCGATCTGGACCACGCTGTTATCGGCCAGCAGGTAGGGCGTGTAGGCCGGCAGCTGCTCGCCATCGATCGACGTGTCACCCATGTCGCTCAGCGCCAGCAGCTCGAAGCTCGTGTGGCGGCAGAACAGCTGGGCGTGATAGGGCTGAGTGGACGGATCAGGCAGGACAATATCATTATCGGTGGCCTGGCCGAGGCGCACGACCGACTTGTACAGCACAACCGTCTGCGTCGCGCCGCCGGGCGGAATCACAATCAGCGTGCCATAGCTATGCCGGGCCGCCGGATTGGCTCCATTTGATTGATCAAGAACCATCATACATCACCTGATGTGCCGAAGCACCCTTAGCCTGCATCGCCGGCAATCGCCCGAATCTCAAGCACATAGCTGGTGTGGGCGGGCTTATCGGCCTGAATAATCGCCTCGACCAGCTTCCGATCGACCGTCGCCGGGTCGGGGACCTCTAGAATAACCTTGAAGACGTGGGGCGGCAGCGCACCCTCGCGCCGGGGCTGCTCCGGCGGATCCGGCTCGATGATCTGTGGTGTCACATCGGTGTACAGCCGCAGATACTCGATCATGCCGCGCCGGGTGCCGCGCCAGCGATACAGCTCGGTGACGTTGGCCACCAGCGCCCGGCGTTTCTCCAGCGGCCAGTTCTCGTTCAGGGCCAGGTCAACCCACAGCGCCAGCCACGACAGCAGCGCCTCGGGGATGAGCCGGGGGTCAAAGTAGTAGTGGATATGGTCGATCATCCCCTCGATCGGGCCGAGGATCGACTCAAAGATCAGCAGGAAGCGGCCGATAAAATCGTCGTTTTGATAGATCGGCGGCAGATGCTGCAGGTACGAGCTGCGCTCGCCGGTCCACCAGGCCAGCTCCGGGCGCTGCGGGGCCTGGTTGCCGCGCAGCCGGCGGGCCGGCAGCCGCGATGATGGCCCGCCAGGCGTGCGACCGGCCTGCGCCAGGCGTGAGACAACCTCGGGCGGCAGGGCGCGGGGCTGGCGCGGCGCGGTGCCCTCGCCGCTGATATCGCGCACCAGCTTTTTAAGATCATCATCGTCGCCCGGCGTCTGCTGGTAGCGCACAAAGTAGGCGCCGATCCGCAGCGTATCGCCGTTGCGCAGGGGATAGCGGGCGTTGGGCCGCAGCCGGACCTGGTTGAGCAGCGTGCCCTCGGGGTGGTCCAGGCTCATCACCCAGCAGTCGTCGGCGGTGTAGATCAGGCGGGCGTGGTACTCGGCCACGCCGGGGCTGACCAGCGCGATATCGTTGTCGCGGGCGGCGCCCAGGGTAGTGATGCCGGGCCGCAGCTCGACCGTGATCGGCTCGTTGCCCTCGATCGCATAGCTGATGCTGCTCTGGCTCATTGTTCCTCAACTACGCTGACGCGATGCTCAGCTGACAAAATCATGCCGCGCTCGGTCAGCAGAACCGCCTCCTGGGCCGTGCGCGCGCCATCGATAGTCTGAAAAAGCTTAACTTGCTGAATGTAGTCGACCCCAGGGATGCCCTGTAAAATAGCATAGACCTCGGAAGGATACAAGGCCTTGCCAAACGGCCAGCCCTGCCCATCGCGCCCGCCGACCAGCGGGTGCAGAAAGCGGTACAGCCGGGCCAGCGTCTCGCGAATAATCGTATCGTCCTTGGCGCGAAACTGGGTTTTCAGCTGTACATCAACCCCGACGGCAGTGTACTCCGGCTCGCTCAGCAGCACAGTGGTCGTCAGCAGCCGCCGCGCATCCAGATACTCGCGCACGATCTGGGTCAGCCGTGGCGGCAGGCGCAGCTGATCGAGGGTCGGCGGCTCGGTGGAGTCGCTGATGCTGGGGATGAGCAGCACCTGGAGGGTTCCCGGCGCCAGGCCCTCGGGATCGTCGGCCGAGCGCGGCTGGAGGCAGTGGGCGCGGGCGATGCCGGCGCTGGCCTCCAGCGCCAGAAACTGATAGTCCTCGGCGGTGACGGCCCGAAAGCGGGTGCGCAGCGTCTGAGGGGCGCGAAAGGCGGCGTGCTCAATGGTCTCGGTATCGCGCCCGCCGGTGGCCGCAAAGCGATTCACCACCCGGTCGACGTAGGGCACGGTGTGGCGCAGCAGCTTGAGCGTGCCGCGGCCAACGTTGCCGATCGAGCCGCCGCCGCTGTTGTAGCTGGTGAAACGCAGTGCGCTGCCACGGGCCGGGATCGCCCCATACTGGCGCTCGGTGCCATCGGGCTCGCGGATGGCCGGGCCAAACGCCACCTCGCCGGTGACGCTGTCCAGCACCACGTGGCGGTCGGCGGGCCGCGATCCGCTGAAGTGCTCGGTCTCGCTCCACGGCTCCCAGGTGTCGTCGGCGGTCTGGACCTCGACGTGCTGCCCGGTCGAGCGCGGCAGAATTGGCGGATACTCCAGGAAGAAGCGCTGGCCCGGCATGCCGTCGCTGTGCCCAAGCTGGGTGGCGTTGATGGTGCGGCAGTGGGTGGCGCTAACGGTGCCGCCGAGGGTGGCCGCCTGCAGGTCGCTGATCAGCGGCGAGGCCAGGTAGGCCGACTGGCCGGGCTCGGGCGTGATGTACTGGCAGCGCAGCCAGTAGGCCGTCGTGCCGTTGATCTCGATCGTGGTCATCGTTGCCGGCAGGTACAGCACCACCTCGCCGCGCTGATTGAGGCCGCCGGTGCCATCGCGCTCCAGCGCCGCCCCGCCCAGCTCAACCCACTGCTCGTCGCACCAGGCCTCCCAGATAATCGGCGGATTGGTCGGGTCGACCCCGATGCCCTGGAGCGAACAGTCGATGCGCAAGGAAAGGATCAGGCCGCTAAGATTATCCTCAAAGCCAAGATAGAACGCATCGCCAGGCCGCGGGCGTGGGCTAAAGGCCATAAACGACTCGTTCTCCGCCGCCAGCCGCCAGCGCTGATCGTCAAAGACACGCTCGTTGGGCGAGGTGAAGCAGGCCACCAGCTCCGGCGGAATGACCACTAGATCGGCGTCGGTGCTGAAGGCGACCTCGCTATCCGTGCCGATGTTGGCGGTGGTGACCTGAGTGTTGAGCGGGATCAGCACCGGCCCGATCGGCGGCGCCGACAGCCAGAAGGTCAGGTCGGCGCGGGCGGGCGCGGCGGGCTGTAGCTGGACGCCCATCAGCTCCATAAACGTGATCAGGCTCTTGTCGGTGACGCGGTTGACTCGAAAGAGCATCATCTCGACCATCCAGGCGAATAGCTCGATTAGCATCACGCCGGGGTCGCTGACGTTATGGTCGGTCCACTCGGGCGTATAGCGCGGGATCATCCGCTTCGCTTCATCAACGAGGTCCTGAAAGCGGCGATCGTCAAGATTCGGTGTTGGCAGTGGCACAGAGTTCCTCCAGAAGGTGGGCGAGCGGCGCGGATCGGCGGCTACTCGTCACCAGGAATGCTGTAGAAGGGATAAACCAGCGCCCGCTCATCATACGTGGTGCGCACGCGATACGCAATATAGATCAGCAGACAGCCGGGCACATCAGGGTCATCGTCGGCGATCACCTCGATCACATCGATCCGCGGCTCCCACCATTGTAGCGCCTCGGTGACATACTGCACAGCGGCGGCCATCGTGCTGGAGTTGATCGGCGCAAACTGCAGCTCGTGGATGCGGCAGCCAAACTCGGGCCGCATCACTCGGTAGCCTCTGGGCGTGCTCAGGATAATCTCGATCGCCTCTTCAATATCGTCGACGCCGTGGGAGAGCGCAATCCCGCCGCGCATATCCACGCCCAGCGGAAAGCGCCAGCCGGCGCCGATCAGATCAAGTCCCTGTCTGGCCATCTCAGCCTCCGATCATCACGGTCGGCATGCCGAGCACAATTGCCCCGCCGTGGGCGGTGGTGTCGCCCATCCGCGCCGCCGGGCGACCGGAGATCAGCACCGTGGCGCTGCCCTTGACGATCGAATCGGGTGGCCCGACACAGGTCACCATATCCCCAACCACGGCGGCGGGCAGGTTGCCAATCAGCACCGTTGGCACGCCCGGCCCAATAATCGGCCCACCAACGTGGGGCACCGGGCCGGTCGTCATCGGGCAGGTGTGCATATCGGTTATGCGGGCGGCAGGTGGCATAGCAGTTCTCCAAATTCTACGTGTAGGGCTCAGCCAACGGTGAAGTCGCTAATTAATCTTGACCAGTGTCCCCTGAATATTCAGAATCGCCGACGATTTAAGATTCAGCATGGCGTTGGCCTGCACGTCGCAGTTGGCGTTAGCCTTGACGGTTATGTTGGCGTTGGCGGCCAGCTCCACCCCGGCGGCGGCGATCGCCAGCTTGCCCCCGCTGCCCGTCAGCTCGATCCCGCTCTGGGTAAAGCTGAGCTTGTTGCCGCTGCCGGATAGCTCCAGGGTGCCGCCGGAGGTGAGCTTGACCGCGTTGCCCTGGTCGTCGAGAGTCACCGTGTGCTTGGCCGATTTGATCTCGATTTTCTTGTCGGTGTCGCTGATCGTCATGGTCTGGCCGCCGGCGGTCTTGAGGATGATCGCGCCCTTGTTGCTGCCGTCATCGTTCTCGATGGTGATCGTGTGGCCGCCGCGAGTTTTGACGGCCCAGGCCTTGACCTTGGAGTCGGCGACCGCCAGGCCCGGCGGGGCATCGCTGCTGCTCCAGATCCCGCCGAGGACGAATGGGCGGCTGATATCGCCGTGCTCAAACAGCACCAGCACCTGGTCGTTGACCTCGTGGGTGAACTCCATGCCGCGCGTCGGCCCGGCCCCCGGCGTGACCGTCCAGGCCCAGTCGGTCTCCTGCTGGTCGTCCAGCCAGGGGAACTTCAACTTGACCCGGCCAAGCTTGTCGGGGTCGTTGATATTGGTGACCATCCCCAGCGCGGCGCCCTGGCTCTGCTGGCGTGATGCGCCGCCGTTGATCGTCGCAACCATACTGTTGGGCCGCCGGCCGTTGACGATGAAGGTGGTCTGGTAGCCGTCCTGGGGCGTGTACTCGTGGCGCGAGGCGGTGACAAAATACTTGCCGCTGAACTTCGTGCCGACCCCTTTGATCTGCACCAGCACCCCGGCCTTGACGGCCGGCTCGCCGATGCAGCAGCCCTCGGCCGACAGGTAGCTGCTGGCCATCTGGTCGAGCAGCGCCTGGGCGTGGCTGGTCGCTTCGGCGGCGATGCGCACCGGAATGTGGCTCACAACAATTTTGGCGCTGGATCCAAAGGCGGTCTGGGCCGCCGCGCCGCCCTTTTTGCCATCGCCGATCGTCGAGGTGGTCGCCGATGTTGCAGCGGTCCCCACGACCGCCAGCTTGGTCTTGGGGTTCCAGCCGCGCACCTCCACCGAGTTGGGCTGGGCCACCGCGCTCAACCGGCCGCTGAAGGAGATCAGCCCCTGGTCCAGCTCCTGGACCGGGGCCTCGGGCGGGCTGGTCTCGGCGCTGCGAAACTTGATCTTGGCGCCGTCAACCACAATCTGGTAGCCGTTGCGGGCGGCTAGCTCGCGCAGAAACTCCATATCGTGCTGGCTGTGCTGCATCACATATTCATTCTGGTTGGTGGTGGCCTGGACATCGGCCTGCAGGCCGGCCTCCTGGATAATCGCGCTGGCGATCGCGCTGTCGGTCTGCGTCAGGAAGGTGCGGGTTTTGCGGCCGCGATACATCCGATGGGATTTGTCGTAGCCGCGCACCACCAGGCTGCGCTCGTAGCGCGTGCACTCCACTTCAACCGCGGTAATCTCGCCGCCGAAGATGGCCTTGACCTGGTTGTTGGCCCGCTTGACGCTGATGTCGAGGGCTTTGCCCAGGGTAAATGTCGTGCTGTCGGTCAGGGTGTAGTTGGGGTCGTGAAAGCGCAGCGTGGCCATGGCGGGCTGCTCCAGGTCATCCTCAACCACCACATCGATCAGGGTCTGCATTATGGCATCGGTCAGCGCGGTGCCAGCGGACTTAATCACGATCTCGCTGTTGATCAGATCAAAATTGGACATTGTCTACCTCGTTCTGGAGCCCGGCAGTGTCTACTCCGGCAGCGGCGCGATAATCAGGGTCTGGCCGGCCCGCAGGCGGCGCGGGTCGTCGATGTTATTGATGGAGGCGAGATAGCGCCAGGTCTGGCTGGCGCCATACTCCTCGTAGGCGATCCCGGCCAGCGTCTCGCCGGCGCGCACAATCCGCACGTGGCTGCCGGTGCGCCCGCCCGAGGTTGGGTTCTGGGCCGGGTAGTGGCCGGCCTCGGCGACCTGGCGAAAGGTGGCGTCGACGGTTGAGCGGACCGGCGTGCCGTTCGGGCTGAACATTGAAAATGTCTGGCTCAGGCTGATGATCACGGCCTCGAAGCTCCAGGCGGTGCCCCACTTGAATACGCAGTGCGGCGGCTCCGGCCGCTCGGCGGTCTGGGTCTCGTCAATGCTCATCAGATCCCACAGAATCTGGGTGTATTTGCGCACATCATCGCCAGCCTTGCTGTTGATCAGCGGGTGTTTGTTGGCCTCGTAGGTGTCAAACAGCAGCTTGAGCGAGAGCTGCGAGGGCTGGCCGCCGCGAAAGACCGCGTGGCCGATATTTTTGGTCGGCACCTGCACCACCTGCCAGTCGTTGGTCTTGGAGATGGTGTACTCTTTGGGGTTGAACATGCAGACCGTGCGCTTCGTCGGGTCATCTTTGAAGGCAATTTCGGCTTTCACTAGTTCGCCATTCGCCATGGTAGTCTCCGCAAGTAGTAGTTGGATTTCGCTATTTGCCCAGGCGCTCCGCCTCGATGCGCAGGCGGCGCCGCAGGCGGCTGTAGACCTGCCGGGCCAGCGCCTCAATGTCGGTAGTGTCGGACTGGTCGGCGCCGCTAGCGAGGCCGCCGTGATTCGGCGTGCTGTCTTCGCTGAGCGCTCGCTGGAGCGGAGCCGGGCCGGGCTGGGCGGCGCGGGCCGGCTGGAGCAGATCCAGGCTGGTGTCCGCCGCCCGCTGGGCCAGCACCGACGATCGTGGCCCGGCCTCCGCCCCGTCGCTCCACGGCTGCCGCCGGCTCCCTGCTGTGCCGCGTCCCTGCACCAGCGCCAGCGGCTGCGCTTGTTCGGAGGTCAGCTGCGTGGCACGTTGCTCGCCGTGGTCGATCACGCCCTGGGGAAAGCGGCTGATCAGCGTGCTGGCCAGGGTTGCGGCTGGTGTCCGCTGCAGCACGGGCGCAGCCGCCCTTGCAACACTTGGCAGCGCGGCCCGCAGCAGTTGGCTGAGCGGCAGCGGCTGGGCCAGCGCCGGCTCGCTGGTGTGGCGGCCAGGTCGATCAAGGTTGCTGTGATCGCGCCGCGCCCCGGCTGCCCCAAAGGTCGAGCGCCCATCCACCGCCAGACTGCGCTGGAGCAGCGCGAGCGGCCGGAGCCAGGCAGCTGTTCGGCCTGGCTGCGCGGCAGGATCCAGGCCGCTGGCTGCGACACCGGCGCTTATCGACCATCCAGCGCCGCTCGCTTGCCCGGCGCTCCACGGCTGGCCAGGGCTGCCGGCTGGCTGATCAGCGGCGTTCAGGTGCCGCTGCACCGCGTAGTCAAATGCTGTCCGTTGATTCCTGCCAAGCGGCTGAAGCAGGGGTGCGCTGAGCATCTGAGCTGGCGGATTGATGTTGTTTGACATAAAATCGCGCGCGGCCAGATCGCCGAACGCGGCTGAATGGGGTTGCCTGGGCAGGATCATAGCGTCTCGGCCGGCCGCCTGAGCCTGCGTTCGGCGTTGAATTCCTGAGATTGTCGGCTGCCAGGCGCGGCCCCGCAGCGGCTGAACGGCGATCAGCGGCAGTTCGGCCAGCGCTGAGGCCGTGGACGACCCGCTGACGGCGGATCTGCTGGCCCCGCTGAGTGGCCGCGCCGCATCGAAGCTGCTGGCCCGCTCAATCAGCCGCTCGGCCAGCTGGCGTTGGATCGCCGCACGTCGGCCAGGTGGTGGCGTTTGCCAGCCGTTGCTCAGCCAGGTCAGGGGCGCTGCTGAGATGAGCGGATCGAGACGAGTCTGTCTCGGTTGCGCCCCCACAATCCCGCTCGGCGGCGCCGTCAGGTGACCAATCCCTGGCGCACGCAGGCGCTGGAGCAGTGGGCTGGCCAGCGGGGTGGCGGCGAACGAGCTTGGCCGATCAACCAAAATCAGCGCCGCTGACTGGCTGGATGCGCTGGCCGGGTGGCGCTGCACCGGCGGCGTGTCTGCTCGCCAACGCTCAGACTCGGCGCTGGCCACCGGCGGGCGGGCCTGGGCTGGTTGTGACACGCCGGGCTGATCAGCGCTGAGCTGCCGCGGTGCGGCGGCTGGCGTTGGCGCCACCAGCCAGCCGCTGGCAGGTACGCGCTCAGCGGCTGATCCTCCGGTGGATGCTGGCAGCTGTAGCGGCCAATGGTGGCCAGGATCGCGCTCAGGGGTGGCTGGCTGATGCCGCTGTCGCTGCACAAACAGCAATGAATCGGCCCGACTAAGCCAGCGCTGAACCGCCGGGGACGCAGCTGGGACTGTAGCGGTGACAGCTCTGGTGAATG
This sequence comes from Herpetosiphonaceae bacterium, assembly GCA_013813565.1. Lineage (GTDB taxonomy): Bacteria > Chloroflexota > Chloroflexia > Chloroflexales > Herpetosiphonaceae > JACCRK01. Next base: position 10,525 of record JACCRK010000239.1, on the reverse strand, counting down.
GGCGATGCTCAGCCACAATCAAGCGCTGAGCCGTAGCCTTCAGCGGCAGTGGTGCGCTCAGGGCGGGCGAGGTGTTGTTGCGTTGCGGCGAGCTGGCGGCGCCGGGCTGCGCTAGCGCGAGATCGCTGCCACGCTGGGCTGGCTGGATGGCGTTTTGCCCACGGTCGCTGCGACCAGGCGTGATTTGCTGCGGATGATCAGGCTGACGCTGCTGGGGCACGGCCGGGTAGCGCCGCAACAACAGCATGCCCGTCGAGTGGGTGGCCTCTCGGCCCTGGGTGCTGATTGGCGGCGCAAAAGGTGCGGCCAGCCCCTGGCTGATCCGCACACCTCGTGGCTGGCCCGGCCCGGCGCCGCGGCCGGGCTGTGATGAAACTGCATCGCTCGCGCCAAGCCGCTGCAGCAGCGGCAGGCCCGACCCCGCCCGCAGATTGGGCACCGCCGGGGCCAGTCGGTGCAGTCGCTGGAGCAGCGGTGCGCGAAATTCACCCTCAGCCGGGGATAGTAGTCTGGCACTTTGCCGCTGAATCTGGGCCGCAAACGGCATCTCGGCGACGACCTGGGGCGCTGCGTTGGGGGCGGCGGGAGCGGCGGGTACGGAGGCCCGCCGTACATCAAATGTTGCGTCCCAGGGCTGGGATCGAATGGCGGGAGATTCGCTGGCCGGCTGGTGCGGCGCGATCCACTCCAGCGCCAGCGGTGCGGCCAGCCGCCGCGCACCGCTTGTTTGATCGACGGCTGGGCCAAGGCTTCTGACGGCTGTGCGTTGCAGCCGGCCGGTTTGCGGCAATTCTCGCTGGGTCCAGACTGCCAGATCGGCTGCCACGATGCGCTGCACCAGCGCTGGATTGCCGTGCGGCCAGGGCTGATCCAGCGTCGCTGTGGAGCGATATCCAGTGCCGATCTCAGCGGCAGCCCGGCGCTGTACCGCCACGCCAGGCTGGGGCGCTGCACTGCGTTCGCTGCGCTGCGCTGAGACGGCGTCACGCGGGCGATCGGCCGATCCTGGAGCGCCGTCCCATAAGTCTGAGCGGCGCTGAACGGCTGGCGCTACGTCAGCGCCGTGGCCGGCCGGGGAGCGTGGCTGGAGCCATTCCAGCACGGCGGCACGCCGCTGGAGCATTCGTTCGGCTGGCGCGATCTGGGCCATATTCTGGCGGGTCTGAGCAGCCGAGGTGGCCCAGGTCGGGGCCAGCGGCGTCCGCTGGATGGCCGGCCCAATCACCGCAGCAGGCCAGCCTAAATCTGGCGTGGCTGCGCGGCCCCGACCAGCCTGAATCGCTGGGGAGGCGCCGATCAGCGGCTGGCGGAGCGGCTGGAGCCAGATCGGGGCCACTGCGGAGCGTTGCGCTGGGGCGCTTGGGCTGCTGGCTGGATCAAATGCGCTGGATTGCCACACTGGCTCAGGCTGCCGCAGCGCTGCCAGCGCCCGCTGCAGCACCGCCGGTGGCCTGGGGCTGGAGTGGAGCATTCGCTGGAGCACGCCGAGTGGCTGGGGCGCGGCGAACGGCGGCCGCGGGGCGGGCGCTGCGGCTGGATCATCGGCATCACCTGTGCCGGCCGATCGATCGCGCACGAGCCGCTGTACAAACGGTGGATCCAGCGGCGTCAGGCGGCTCATCGGGCCGGACGGCTGGCTCGGGGTGGCTGCTGGCGCGACGAGCGGCACCGCTGATTCGGTCGTGCTGCTCGCCGCTTCAGGCTCGGCCGACGGCGTGATCCGCTGGAATGCTGGCGACAGACGTGCTGCCGCCACTCGGCGTAGCGTCGGCGGCGCAGATGACTCGGTAAAATCTGCCACGCTCGTCCGCAGCGGCTGGAGCAGGGGCAGGCCGGGCGGTGACGCAGGGCTGGCTGGTGAAGGATCAGCGACATCTGACCAGCGCATGATCCTCGGCGCCGCCACGTTCGTCCGCAGCGGCTGGAGCAGGGACAGAGCGGGCTGGAGCAACGGGCTGGCTGGCCTGACGTTGGTGCGATCTAGCTGTGATGTAGGATCAATACCGTTTAAGTAAGCCGATACAATCCGTTCTTCCCCGATCCCGCGCACGGGGAGAGAGTTGCCCGTGTGCCGGGCACTCGCTTGCGGGTGGGCTGAGGGCAAAAGCTGGCCCGATCCCCTTATTTGAACGATATTGGACTTAGGAGTACGAGCGCTACGCTGGAGGAATACCGCTGGAGCCGCGCTGATAGGCTGGGGCTGCACAAACAGCAGCGCTGGCGCCGCTGGCTGATCGAATCCCACATTGGCCAAATGCGCAGATCCACCTGAAGGCGCGGTCTGTCCCGCCATTCGCTGGACCGGCGGTGGGGTGGCGGCGAGCCGGGCCAGATTGCGGCTGATCGGCGGCGCGTTGAGCTGACCAAACGGCACAATCTGCCAGCTATCGGCGGACTGCTCTGGCGCCTCGCTGCTCAGCGGCGCGAGCAGATCGAGCGATCCTGCCGCCGCTGCTGAGCGGCGACTACTTGGAAGGACTGGCGTCGCTCGGCTGCGGCGCATCAACAGCGTGGGCGGCGGCGGACGGCGCAGCCGGGCGATCAGGGTCAGATTGGAGCTGGGGTAGCGCAGTGGCGTGCTCTGCATACGCTGCACAAACTCCAGCGAGCGCAACCCCGGACGGCTAACGACATGGGCTGGAGCATCAAGCGCGATCAGCGTTGGGCGACGCCGGATCGGGGCGAAGCTATGGCCTGCTGCGCCCATCCGAAAGGTCTCTGGGTTGGGAAATCCTTCATGCCGTGCCACGCCACACTCCCGTTCTCACGACTTCTTGCCAGTCCAGCCCTGGGCTATCAGGTCCTGCAAAATGGTAGGCAGCTCGTTCTGCTGCGCTGGCGGCCCGGTCACGCCCCGGCCGGGCTCGTGCGCCCAGTCGGCGGCACCCTGGCGGGCTGCGCTGATCTGGCGTTGCGGCGGGGCATACGGCGAGACCACCAGATCGCTCGCTGGCTGCGGCTGCGTATCGCTGACGAACTGACGGGCGAGCTTGCTGGCCCACTCCGCGCTGCCCCGCCCGCTCTGCCAGCGCTGGATCAGCCGGGGGCCGAAGTCGACGGCGACCAGCGTGCGGCGTCGGCGTACCAGCTGGTCGGCCCAGGCGGCCGCCTGCTCCAGCGCCGAGCCAGCGGCTTCATGATGATCTGACTTTTTCATCGCCTACCTTTTTCTATGAGGGGCCGGGCTACTACCTGCTAACGATATGGACCAATACCCCTGACCCCCTTACGCCCCACCGCTAATCTGGGCCAAGCCCTGGTGTGATAGCTCGATCGACTCGAAGGCCATCTCGGCGCTGCCGGCCCGCAGCGAAGGACCGACCCACTTGATCGGGAAGGCATTCTTGATATTCCAGCGCAGCGACTCGAAGCTCTGGCCCTTGGCGGTGAAGCTGTAGAGCGTGATCGACATCCCTCGGCGCTGGACAGTCCCCTGCACAGAAGCTAAATACCACTGCCAGAGCGCGTGGTCGGCCACGCCGCGCTTGAGGGTGATATTGCTCCACTTGGTGCGGACCGGCAGGATGTGCACAAACTCATTGTTGCCGCCCTCCTCCCAGGTCATAGTCTCCAGCTCGCTCTGCAGGCCGGAGACCTCGCTGAAGGTCGCGACGGTGATTGAGTCCATCTCAACCGCGAAGGAGCTGGCCGCAAAATGTTTGCTGGTCGCCATAGAATTCTCCGTCTACCACTGCTGATCTGAGCGTGTGCCACCGCTCAGGCGCTCGCGCTCAATCGCTAGATCGCGGCGCCAGAGCCGCTCAACTGCCTGGGTCAGCGCCTCCAGATCGACCTCGCCCGTCTGGGAAGGTTGATTCTCGATCGCCTCGGGCTGCTCGGAACTATTGGGCTGATCGCTCATTCGTGCACCTCCGGCTTACTGCTGCGCCGCATCATTCAGGCGCCGATTGATTGCGGCGATATGGTTGACCCACTCCTGGCGCAATCCGTGGTCGAGGCTTAGGATCTCCGCCATCGGCCAGTGAAAATGATAGGCAATGTAGGCTACCTCCTCGTAGAGCCGTTCGAGAGGGTAGCCGGCTACCCCCCCACTCGGTCAGGCTCGATCTCGAAGCGTTCGCTGCAGTGCGGGCAGACCACCTCCAGCAGATTGGTGCCGGTCTCATTAATCCGGCGATAGAAATCCTGCAGGTAGGCCAGATCGGCCGAGAACAGGTTTTCGATCACATTGGGGTTGACATCGCCCAGGCTGCCGAGCTTGCTGATCACCCGTGCCAGCAGGATAATCACCAGATAGGCCTGGTTCGAGCGCACCCGTGGGTCGCGCATTGGGGCGATCTCGTCCATGGCGGTAGCCAGGCGCATCACGCCGTTGCGGTGCAGGGTGCCCTCACGATCGACATAGCCGCGGGGCAGGGTGAATTCAAATTCGGTTTGAATCGTCATCGGTTCCTCAAATTACACCTGGGGTCTGGCTGAACGATTCGGCCAGACCCTGGCACGACACTTCTAGGTGGCCCGCTCCAGGCCTTCGTGGACAATCGTTAGCTCTTCGACCGCGATCTCGTTGCCGCTGGCGTTGAGCGTGGGTCCGGTGATTTTGCTCGGCCAGCCATTGACAAAGTTCCAGCGAGCGACCTCGATGTTGGCCTGATCGTAGAGCACGATCGAGCCGTTTTTGCGCGCCGCTTCAACTTTGCCCTCTTCGACCTCTTTGCGCCAGGCCCACAGATTCATCTCGCTGGTGACGCCACGCTTGAGGGAGATATCGCCGAATTTGAGCGGCCCAGGGAATTTTTTGAGGATCTGTTTGCCATCTTTGGTCGACTGGTAGCTCTCGATCACCTGGTTTTCGGTGGAAAGGCCGCCGCACTCGCGAAAGAGCGCTTCGGTGATGCCGTCAAGCTCGAGGTAGAACTGATACCCGGAAAGTAATTCAGTCATTGAAGGACTCCTTATCTATTCGCTGCCGGGCGGCCAGCTGAGCAGCGCTCGCTGGCCGCCCAACAAACCTAGCTAATCTGGCTGAAGCGGAAGATCACGAACTCAGCTGGTTTGACCGGCGCGATGCCAACCTCGACCACCAGCATGCCGGCGTCGCGGATATCGGCGGGATTGTTCTCGGCATCGCACTTGACGAAAAAGGCCTCGCCTGGGGTGGCACCAAAGAGCGCCCCGCTGCGCCAGACCGTGGTCAAATAGGCCGTGATGGTGCGCTTGACCCGCGCCCACAGGTCCATATCGTTGGGCTCGAAGACGACCCACTGGGTGCCCTCGTAGACCGACTCCTCGATCATCGAGAACAGCCGGCGCACATTGATGTAGCGCCACGCGCTATCGCTGGAAAGCGTGCGGGCGCCCCAGACCCGAATGCCGCGGCCGGGGAACGAGCGAATACAGTTGATCGAGTGGGGGTTGAGGATGTCCTGCTCGCCCTTGGAGACTTCCATCTCCAGGCGGAGCACGCCGCGCAGGATCTCGTTGGCGGGCGCTTTGTGGACGCCGCGCTCGGTATCCACCCGCGCGTACAGCCCGGCGACATAGCCGCTGGGCGGGATTTTGATCGAGCTGGGGCCGCTGCCGTTGGCCATCGGGTTGGCCACCCAGATCCAGGGATAGTACAGCGCGGCGAAGGCGCTGTCGTAGCCGGCCTCTTTCATGCGCCAGTCATCGACCTGCTGCGGGCTGAGGTCGGGCAGCGCGTCCAGAATCGCAAAGCGGTCCTTCATCTTTTCGCAGTGGGCGATCACCGCCAGCTGCACGCCCTTGACATCCTCGCGCGAGAGCTGGCCGGAGAGATAGCCCGCCATCAGGTCGGGCACACACACCATCGTGATCTGCTCGATCGCTTCGAGGCCGGCCAGGCCGACGCGGGCGCTCAGGTCGCCCTCGAACGATTTGGTCGAGACCAGTGCGCTGGTGGCGGCCTGCGGAGCCGGCAGATTGTAGGTGTTCAGCACTGGGCGGCGCTCGGCCAGCGGCGCGGCCGACTCGATCTCGGCCAGCTTGATCAGCTTGGACTCTTTGTTGACCACATCGACGGCGTAGCGGCTGCCTTTTTTGCGCTCAAAGGTCAGGTTATTGAAGACCTCTTCGGCGCCGCCGGGGCCGTGGATCGTCAGGGTAAACTGGTCGTCGGGGCTGCCAGGGGGCGGATCGGCGACGGTGATCGAGACCGGGCCGCTGCTTTTGGTCTCAATCTCCAGCGAGGCGCCACCGTCGGCGCCGCGGGCCGGCAGCTGCAGCGAGGGCTTGCGGGCGGCGGCGCCGGTCTTGGTAGCGGTCTCCTCGGCGGCCATCAGGCTTTGGATAAAGCAGATGCCGCCACCGTTCAGAAAATAGCCATAGACCGAGAGTGGCAGCATTGCTCCGGCGACAAAACCACCAAACGAGTTGGTGTACTGGGTCCAGCTGGTGACCAGCACCGGCTCGCCCAGATTCCCGGCGGGGCGCTTTTCGGTAAACCCGATAAACGCACACACCGACGTACCGGCCGACTGGATTGGCTTACTGCCGCTTGGCACTTCCTCGATGTACACGCCTGGTGAGAGATAGTTAGGCAAGGGACCCTCCACGCTTCATAGGAACTGATAAAGCGAACAACACGGACTGGCTTGAGTAAGGAGCTATAGGTCACCCCTTTCAATGGATAGATCGTATGTGTTGGATGGAAAATCAACGGGATAGCGCTGACGCTGGCTGCCGATCTGCGCGACCAGCGTGTGCTGGCCTGGCGCAGGCCCGCGCAGCCGGAACCGACCTTCAGCGTCGGTGATGCTTTGATCAAAATGGCCCTCTAGGAAGACTGTAATCTGCGGCAGCGGGGCGCCGCTCTGGTCGCGGACAATGCCGCCAAACCAGGCGATCTCTTCGGTCGGGCCGTCCGTCAGCCGGGTGCGCAGGCGGGCGGTGAGGGTTGGCGGCCCGGCGGGCACGGCCTCGCGGTCGAGCGGCAGGGTCACCACGTAGCTCAGCGAGGGCTTGAGGTGATTCTCCAGCGCCGCCCAGAACTCGCCGGGGCTGTTCAGCACGCCGCCAGGCTTGGCGATCGCTGACACGATGGTGAAGCCCTGCTCGACCGCGCTCAGCAGGCTACCCTTGAGATACTCCGGCGGCAGCACCGGGAAGCGGGTCAGGGTTTGCAGGGTGTGCCAGAGCAGCTGGTGCTCATCTTCGACCTCGCGGGTCCAGACGGTGATCAGGTAGGTCAGCGAGAAGCGCAGCGCCGGCTGGCGCCGGTTGGTCTCGCCGCTGGCCACCCGAGTCGTGTTCCAGCCCTGCTCGCGGGCATCCAGGTTCTCGCGCACATCGAACATGTAGCAGTTGATCGTCGGCTTGGAGATGCGCGCCGCCCACTCACGGTTGGGCAGATCAAAGCTAATGTCAATGTCGGCCGGGTCGAGCTGTCCGGCGCTCATCAGCAGCTGGCGCAGGGTGTTATCGAGATCGTTGATCATCGTCGCCTCAGGGCTTTAGATGCGAGTTTTAGGTGTGGGTTGGGCCGTTTTGGACCTGGGTGCTCATCTGGGTGGCTTCTTGCTCGTGCTGGTCGCCATCCGGACCGACCGTCATGGGTCCGCTGGCCGACATCGACCGCTGTTGCACCACGTGGGTCAGCTCATGGCCGAGCAGCTGCTGATCGCTGGCGTTGCCGTTGGCGCCGAAGAAGATATCGCTGCCGGTGGTAAACGCCGTGGCGCCCACGCGCCGGTTGAGTTTGGCTGATTCGCCGTCGGTGTGGACCCGCACATCGCTGAAATCGGTTCCGAACCGTTCCTCCATAAAGTTTCGCGTCGGATCAGGCAAGGGCGAGCCACCGCCGCGCTTGTTCTGAATGCGGGCGGCGGTCTCGCTGCTGACCGGGCCGCCTTCCAGCCCAACCTCGGGGCTGTCCTCGCTGTCACTCCGGCGCTGGATGCTGGAGTCACGCGAGGCCTGGAGCACCTCTTCTTCCTCGGCTTCGCGCTGGATGCTGGAGTCACGCGAGGCCTGGAGCACCTCTTCCTCCTCGGCTTCGCGCTGGACGTTGGGGTCGGCGCTGCGCTGAGCCAGCATCCGGGCGACCTGCGCGTTGCCAACCTGCTGGCCGAGCTGAAGCAGCGGGTGCTGGGCCGCCTCGTGCTCAGGGGTGGCTGACGTGAGGCCGGGCGGAAGGGTGGACTTCTTCTGATCGTGTTGATGCGAACTCATGCCGTGCTCCTTGCGTCTATTTTAACGCCGCGCTAAAGCCAGATATGAACCAAAATCGGTGGCGGTGACCAGCTTGCCAATTTTCTGATACTCGCGCTTAATCGCCCAGATAATGTGTGACATCGCGACGCCGCCGCCAGCCTCGGCGGCCAGAAAGGCTGCCAGCAGAGCGATGTTGCGGATATTGCCGCCGGTGAGCTTGAACTGGCGCGCCAGCCGAACAATATCAACATCAGCGTCCAGCGGGGTCTGGGGTGGAAATACCTGGCGCCAGATCCGCTCGCGGTCGGCCTCCTCGGGCAGTGGGAAATCGATCGCAACGTGGAGCCGCCGGACAAACGCATCGTCCATGTTGTTGCGCAGGTTGGTCGAAAGAATGATGACCCCATCATACTCTTCCATTTTCTGAAGTAAATAGCCAACTTCGATATTGGCATAGCGATCCTGGGCGTCTTTGACCTCGGAGCGCTTGCCAAACAGCGAGTCGGCCTCGTCGAACAGGAGGATTGCGTTGGCCTCGCGGGCGGCGGTGAACAGCGCGTCAAGGTTTTTTTCGGTCTCGCCGATGTATTTGCTGACCATGGCCGAGAGATCGATCTTGTACAGCTCCAGCCCCAGGTCGCGGGCGATGATCTCGGCGGCCATGGTTTTGCCGGTGCCAGATGGCCCGGCGAACAGCACATTAACGCCCTTGCCCATCGCAAAGTGGGCATCAAAGCCCCAGCGCTCCAGCACAATCCGCCGGTGGCGCACCTGGATGCAAATCTCGCGCATCTGGGTGATGTGGTCGGCCGGCAGCACGATGTTGTCCCAGCCATAGGTTGGCGTGATCGCGCGGGCCAGCGTGGCCAGCCGGCCGCTGGACTGGGCGCGGCAGGCGGCGAACAGCTCGGCCAGCGTTAGCGCCTGATGGTCGGCGCCGTTGTTCCAGTGGGCCAGCGAGCGCGCCATCGTGACCGCCGCCTGGATCTGGCTGGCGCCCAGGCGAAAGGTGCTGGCCAGCGACTGGCAGGTGCGATCATCAAAGCCATCGTTGGCCAGATGGCCGCGCCAGAGCTGCTCGCGCTCGGCATAGGTCAGCGTCGGCATCTCCAGGCGCACATAGCGGCGCTGGCTGAACGAGCCACGGGCCTCCCAGGCATGTTCGAAGATCAGAAAGCTAATGCCGACGTGGCTATCGAGCCGCTGGAGCAGCACCGTGCGCCAGCCGCTCAGCGCCTCATCGTGGAGCAGCCGCTCGCTGGCATCCCACAGCAGCGCGGCCTGGCGCAGGGTGGCCTCGCGCAGAATCCGCCCGATCGCCTCGTCCGGGGAGAGCTTGCACTCCAGCAGCAGGGGCACATCAACGATCAGCAATCGGCGATCGTGATCTGCCGCCACGGTTTGCACCAACGCCCGCCGTCCGCTGCCGGGCCGGCCCTGGATTCCCACCACGCTGCCGGCGGCGTGATCCTGGATGAAGTGCTGGAGTCGCGCCTGTAGCTCGTGGTGGACGCGCTCGCTGCCCTGGTCGGTTGGCTGAAACTGGCTGACGAAGGGCGTGATCCACGGATCGAGGATCGGCTGGCCGAGCAGCTCGGCGACGATCCGCTCGTCGAGCTTGATAAAGCGCCCGAGCAGCGCCGACGGTCGCTGGGAATCTTCGACGATCGCGATAAGCTGATGGCGGAGCAGCGGGCTGGTGGCGGCGAACGCCTGGCGCTGCTGGATGCGCTCGGCCGGCTCAAGGCACAGCAGCCGCAGGGCCAGCTCGACGGCCGGCCGGCGCTTGCCGACATCATCCTGAATATAGCCGTACAATCGCTCAAAGCGCAGGTCGATCTCAGGCGCCAGCGCCAGCAGCAGGACATCGCACTCGAAATTGGAGAGGCCAAAGAGCTGTTGCAGATGAATAAATGGTGCGCTGGATTGAGCGGCGGGGGACTCGCGTTCGGGCCGTGTCGTGTGCAGGCGTTGGCGCTGGGCCACCAGATCGAGCGGTAGCTCCGGCCATTCCATCGTCAGCAGATCGGCCTCGGCGTCGGGGATGTATAGGCCGCGATAGGGATCGTCGGCGAGCGCCCCGAAGCTGGCCCGTGTGGCCTGAACCTGCCAGAGCAGGAGTTCCTGGAGCCATTGCAGCTGGCTGGCCAGATCGGGCTGAAGTAGCATTGTTGGCCCACTCGTAACAAGCATTGGTTGACCTTGAGGAACAAAGATGATCAAGCTGGAACGGATAGTGCTATGAGGCTATGAATACTGATTGGTTGCGAGCTCTACTATATCATACTGCCTCTATATTTGATAGATTAATGATTCCTCATTCTACTCCTGTCCATCCTCAACCAGCTGGCTCGCAAAGATCCATTAAGCGAAGCGGCCACCCCGACAATCG
>JACCRK010000238.1 GCA_013813565.1 Herpetosiphonaceae bacterium | reverse complement strand
CCGATGGTGTCGTTGCTGATCGTTTGGTGCGTGGCATGATGCCCCCCTTACATGCCCATCGTGTGGGCAACAATCCGAGTACGGCTCGGTGTCAGGCACCGTTTACACCATCTATTTTACAGCCTCGCCGACTATGACTACCATGCGACCTCCGGCCAGTTGGCCACGGTCGACCAGCCGCACGGGATGCAGACCCAGTACACCTATGACTCACTCGGCCGGGTGACCGGCCTACAGCACACCCAGAACGATGCCCTCACCCAGGATTTCACCTACGAGTTTGATCAGGCTGGCCAGATCACGACGATTGATGAGACAGCGCCGTTGGCTACGACCGTATTTGCGCCCACGGGCACGCAGTACGCGCTCGGCACTCCCGCTGCGCCGTACGGCATCGCCAGCGGCGACCTCAACCGCGACGGCAAACTCGATGTGGTCACCACGCACCGCGATAACGCGAAGATGCGCGTCTTCCTCGGGACCGGCACCGGCACCTTCCAGGAACAGGCACCGCTCGGGGGCTATGCGACTGGGGGCGGCCCGCGGAACGCAACCTTGACCGACCTGGATCTCGACGGCAAGCTCGATGCGGTGGTGGCCAACAGTACCACCACCACCCTCAGCGTGTTCTATGGCAACGGTGATGGCACCTTCGCCACCGGGGTCTTGATCACGGTCGGGGCCAATCCCTTCCGGATCGCCGTGGGCGACCTCAATCGCGACGGTCGGCCCGACCTGGTCGCCGCGACGAATGGCACCAGCACTGTCAGCGTCGTGCTGGCGACGGCCAGCCGCACCTACGCGGTGACGGCCGTCAGCCTCGGCGATACTGCGGCTCGCCCCACAGGCGTGGCCATCGGCGACGTGACCGGGAATGGCACCCTGGATATCGTGGTGACCAATGGGCCGGGTGGGCGGTTGATCACGCTGGCCGGCAGCGGCAGTGGGACCTTTACGGTGCAGGCGTCGGTCGTAACTGCAGCGTTGCCGAACAGTGTGGCCCTGGCCGACCTGAACGGCGACGGAAAGCTCGACGCGATCGTGCCGAGCGCGGGCACGCTGGTGCAGGTGTTCCTGGCCAACAGCAGCAGGACATTTACCACCGCCAGCCAGACCACGGTGGCGTCTAACCCGCACGACGTGGACGTGGCCGATATGGATGGGAACGGCACGCTTGATGTGGGCGTGACCAGCTGGACGGGTGGGCAGTTCCAGGTGCTCCTCAACCCCGGGACGGGCATCCTCCAGCTGCAGGCGCAGGCATATACGCTGGGCTCAATGGCGATTGCCAGCGTGCTGGCCGACCTGAACGGCGATGGCCGGCTCGATGTCGCCGGTGTCTCCGTTGGCAGTAATGCCATCAATGTCTTTCTCAATCAAGTGGTCCCTGCGCCACAGCGGGTGCTGAAGACCTATCAATACGATGGGCTGGGTCGGCTCATTGGGGCACAAGAGCCTGGAGTGACGTATGGATCGACCTACGACCTGGTGGGCAACCGGCTGCAGCAGTGGCAGAACGGGGTCAAGCAGCAGGACTATACCTACAATGCCAACAATCAGGTCAGCAACCAGAATTGGTCCTATGACCTGGCGGGCAATCTGCAAAGCGGCGGCGGACTCCTGTACACCTGGGATGCGCTCGGGCGCCTGGTGGACACCCTGCCAGTGGGGAGTAACAACAGCACCAGCGCAATCTACAACGGCGACGGGGTGCTGCTCAAAGAGGTGCACCTCGGCCTGACCACGACGTATCTCCAGGATACCCAGGCCGGCCTGAGCCAGATCCTCCAGCGGAATGCCGGGGGCAGCACCACGAGCTACCTCTATGGCCGAGAGCGCCTGGCCAGTCTCCAGAACTCAAGCTACACCTGGGAGTTCCACGACCACCTGGGCAGTGTGCGGCTCCAGTTGGGTTCAACCGGCTTGCCGGTCCAGCGCATGGAGTACGACCCGTGGGGCGTAGTGCGCAGCGGAACACCGCAGCCGTTCGGCTTCACCGGCGAGTACCAGAGCGCCTCAACCGGGCTGGAGTATCTCCGCGCCCGCTGGTACAACCCGGCCACCGGCACGCTGCTGGGCCGCGATCCGTTTGAAGGGCGAAGCGAGCAGCCATACTCGCTCCATCCTTATCAGTATGTTGGGAATGACCCAGTTAAGTTTGTCGATCCCTCAGGACGCCAGCGTGGGTTACCGTGTTTACTCACCGAAGCCCCGCAGGACGACGATGGGATCGTGTTTTTGAGTACTCGGCCTGGCCAACCACGGGAGACACCAGATCACAACGGTTGTCTAGGTGGCGGTGGCTGGGGCGGTGGCGGTGGCGTCACGCTCCCACTCCCACCTGTACCATTCCTCGATCCTAGGGTGATTGGTCAAGCCGTTACTGATGCATTTACCATTGTATGTGCCATTGTGATTGCCAAGACCAAGGTTGACGTAAAGCGTCGAGAGCGAGAAGATAAAATTCCGACGTATTACCGTGCTATTACTGTGGAGGATTTAGAGGAATTTAGCGTGACCGGCTCGATTAGTAGCAATTTAATACGAAACCTCGGTACCGTCGCAGAGGCTGATGATCTTATGAGTAATCCACTCGCACCAAAACGTCATACTATTGGAGGGTCAGGACCGTCAAATCTGGAGTGGGGTTATGGAGAAATAGATTGGTCTAGAGGATCACCTTTTGTATCTGTTACTACAAACCTCGCTGCTGCGTATTTTAACTTTGCTAATCCATTTTTCAGAATGCCTAGTAATACTGGAGTTGTTGTTGAGATAAAAACATGGAGGAAAACCTATGTTCCAACAGGTACACCTATCAGATTTGCGGATGGGACATGGGAAGGAGAGTTTGTTGCTCCCTATGGTATTGGTCCGCTCTATGGTGATGTATCATTACGTATTATAAGTATGTAAAGAAAACAGAAACCTTATGCTACATGATCAAACTATTCACTCATAGTTTGATCATGTAGCAGGGCAATGGTATCTTAACAGGCGCAGCACGGTTGCCTAAAAGGTTTCATTGAGCTATAGTGGACTCCTTGTCAAAGATTCTCCCTATGAATTAGAGTATCAATGCATTATCATCACTCCGAATCACCTGGTTCAATTACCGCCACCACTGCACAGCAGATCCGGTATCGTGTCCAATGTGGTTGGTGGAGTTCTGAGCCCCCACCACTGGCTTGGCATCCTCGGCTGCCGCTCCTCGCCACCGGATCAAGCCAGGATCAGAAGCAGCTCACTGATGTGATCCTCTGGAATGTACACGGGAGCCTGATTACACGACTTTCTTCACAGCTTGGACTCATACATCATGCCTGGTCATGCGATGGGAAGATACTCGCTATCGCATCAATAGAGATTGATCTAACGCGGAGCATGGCGTCGCCACGCCGCAGTATTATTAATCTGTGGACTATTGATGGGCAGCATCTCCGTACTATGCCTGGGCAGCAGATGCGGTGGAACCCTGTGAGCTATCACGTAGCGACAACTGACACGCACGACCGGAGTTGGCGGTTGTGGAATATCACGGATGGGACAACGCAGGTCATTGATCAGGGTTCCGGACCTTCATCGCCAATCCTACCGCGGACGATGGTCTGGTCGCCACGCGGCGTCTATCTACTGGGCTGTTGGAAAGAGCCGGGTGGTACATTGATCATGGGGGTGTGGGATCGCGATGGAAAGGTCATTTTGCGGCAACACTTGGACAACACGCCGCCCGACGCTATGGTTGCATGTCACTGGCACCCGGATGAAGAAACAATGCTTATTATACAGGGGACGACGATTCGAATGCTTGACCTGACCGGAAGGGTGCTCCACGTCTTCCCAATCACAGTAAATATTGGTATCAGCATGGGGTCAAAGTTATGTCAGTGGTCACCCGATGGACATATTCTGGTCACAAGTGTGGGCGATACAGTGCAACTTTGGACACCGACCGGAGACAGGATTGCGACCCTACAGGAAACAGGTGAGATCTTAGCCATCGCATGGACTCCAAATGGTGAGGTTCTGGCCACAACTGCCTGGAGCAATCGAGTCTGTCTCTGGTCACGCACGGGTCACAAGCTCGCTGAACTGCCTATGAACAATCCTGTCCTAGGAGCACCATCAATGCAGATCGCGGTTTCATTGGCCTGGGACAATACAGGACAGTATTTGGCGACGTCATTGCGCGGCGGTACTGTGCATCTCTGGAGTCGCTGAGTGGTAGAGCCATGACCACGCTATGCCATGACATGGTGGCTCTTCGCCACTTTTGGTGCAGCCAAAATTGATGCGGCTTTACACCCTGGTTAAGTGAGTGAAATGAGCACAGTTCACCCCAATGAATGCCTTAATTTCATTCGCTTTTCGTGATCATCCCCCACCATGTTCAGCGGTGCACCAAAAGTACGAAGGGCCACCATGGTTGACGCCGGCGTGTCATTATCAGGATCTTCCATGCTTTTGGTGCAGCCCACGGAACGTGTCAATAGCAATGAGACAGGTGACGACTATGGGTTCCGTTTCAGACGCGCCGGGTCGTCCGCCGGTGTGGCCGCGCTCAGCGGTGGGTTGATCCAGGCCGCCGGCGGCGTCGGATGCCCGTGCACAAAGCGCTCGGGATGGACGGCGGCGGTGGCAGTCAGTACCACCTGACGTGCGGCAACGACCGCGTCAGCGTGGCCGGCGTGCATCATGGCGGGCGTGAGCAGGCCCAGCCCGCTGTCACCCAGAGGGTACCCGGTGGTCGTGGTTGTACCACTGGGCGAAGGTGCTCACCCAGGCGCGGGCGTCGGCCAGACTGGCGAACCGATCCGGCTGAGGGTCGCCGTCAAATCCACCGTATTCTGGTCCATCACGGCATGCGCCACGCGTTCACGGTATTTCAGCCGCTTTTCCTGATCCTCGGGATCAGACCCCACTACGGCTGGTCCTTGACCATAAATATCTGGACCGATCCTTGATTGAAGGCCTCAACTAAACGCTCATCACTCTCCTGAATCAGACTCCAAATGGCCGGCTCATTGCGCCGAAGCCGATCATCGACATAAATCGCTTTGACCTGCGTTGTTGCTAACCAGGCAAGAAATTGTTCCTGCGACGAGGCGCGAATATTGATTGATAACTGGGCATACTGCATATTGGCAATCCATACATTCCCTGGTGCGTAGGCACTCACGACCGTATTTGGCGCGAAGCGGGTCTGTAAAAACAATGCCGCTTGTTCATCGGGTGGCGTTCCAAGGTAACGAAAGCGGGGCGTCGGATAGTCTTTTGCAACGAGAATACCGATCCCAACCAGCGCCACCACCACACCGTCGCGCCAAGACACGCCGGCTGTGGCGACGAGGGTCTGACCAATTATACTGGACCCCATGATCGGGTCTCCCTCGGGTTTGGTGATCCAGGATGATATTCGCGCAATCGTCTCGCCTAAAATGAAGTCTGCTGCAAATGCATATTCCAGTCACTGAAACACAAACCCCAGTCATTATGAATATCCTTAAGGCGTCACATCAACTGCTATCTCATCGTGTAACAAATAGTCGGTGGTCACGTCAAAAAACTCAGCCATTCGGATCAGCAAGAGCGTTGATGGCTGCTTCTGCCCTGTTTCGAGGAGGCTAATGAACGCCTGGGTACGAAGCTGGAGGACTTCTGCCAGCTCGCCTTGCTGGAGCTGACGTTGGGTTCGGAGATAGCGGACTTTTTGTCCAATTAAGGATGGGTAGATTAGTGGAGTTAGTGGTGCTGGTTGCAAATTGCCATTTAGTGCCTCAACGGCAATAGAGTCGTACAGGAGATAGTCGGTCGTAATCAGGAACATATGCGCCACGCCAAGAACAAAGTTAATCAGCGGGTTCTTTCTCCCCGCCTCCAGATGGCTGATGTGCGATTGCAGGATACCAAGACGTTCAGCCAGTTGGCCCTGGGTAAGGTGCGATGACTCGCGCACATAGCGCAGCTTGGCTCCGAACAAACGAGGCATACCTACCCCAAGGGGAGCCACTTGACATGACGAAAAAGCCACAGTATAGTATGACTGTAGGTAATTTGAATACGTAAGGACCTGATTCCTTCCCTATCCTCTTGGCCCCCCAGCTATTGAGGAGAAGGTTCAGGTCCGCGGCTCACCTATCCGCATAGCGCATTGTATCATCATGCGCTATGCGTGTCTTTACACCGCTCCACAGCGCTTTCATCGCTCCACACCATCACATCTGAAGGAGTGCACCTACCTCCGCATGCGGAGAGTACGTCTCTTTTGAGACTGGTCTATCAGTGCAGTTGCCAAGGAATGCATGCATGGCCAGTCCAGTTTTTGTTTGCGATGTGCAGGGTTATCCGCTGATGCCAATGGCGCCAGCCTATGCCCGTAAACTGCTTCACCAGGGGAAAGCTCGCTGGATTTCGCATCACGCCTTTTCGCGCATCCAATTGAATAACGCTATTTCAACACCAGTCTTCCAGCCGACCCTTCTCGTCGTATCGCTGCACCATAAAGTCGCTGAGTGTTTTCTGCTGATGGAAGGTATGCATGGGGTCTTGCCGCTTTTGCATCTTCTTGTTGATCTTCAGCTTCCTGCTAGGCTGAATCGGTATAGGCGAAAGAGCGATCGGACACAGCCCACAGTTCTTCTGAGTCAGCACCAAATCCATAGCCATGTAAATATCCGCTACACCTTTGAAGCCGTCAGACAAACAGCGCGAGCGCTTAGCAAGCTGCTGCCTCTGCGTGATGTTGTGTTGCTGCCATCACGCCACAGCGACCGACTCAAACAGTATGTACATCAACACGCGAATCATCCTTTCCTTGAAGCGACTCAGCTATCCTGGATAGATGAGGGATCATCGCAGCCTATGACCGACGCTGCCCAGGAAATATTGAACGTTTTTATGACCAACCCGGCCCAGTACACCATGTCATTTGTGGTCGCCTATCTTCCAGAGCGCCCTCAGACTACGCTGAGCGGATGCCTTTGCGACAGTCGCTCCCAGAACCATCCAGTCAGAGGTTTGCTGGAACAGCGTACTGCCGACGGAAAACCAATGCTTCTCGTTCCTTATGCGTCGAGACGAACTGGATGTGCCTGGCAGCGTGTGCGTCCAATTGATCCCATTCATGTGCGTAGCCGAGATCGTCTCTGCTTTATTCCCTTGCAAGGTTGTTCTATATGGAGGAAACGCCGATGGGACCCTAAAATCCAGCACTAACCACAGTCCGATCGGCGTTACCTGCGTCTTCCAGTGCAGGCGGCATTATGCACACGATTCTGTGCACGATGCGAAAAACATTGTATGCCCTTCCGGTGGCTGGGCGCGTACGCTGAAATTGCTGCTTGATTTCAGAGAGAAAAAGTTTTATCCTGAAGGAAAAGCACTCTCAGCGCACAACAATAATGGAAGTGTCACGGCGGTGATCGTGGGTTACCTTCGCTTATGTATCGAAGAACCAGACATGACCTCCATCTTTGACATTATGATGTAGCGCTTCTTAGACGATGGAGATCACCCGTTACTTAACGAGGAATAAACCGTTATGTACGAGTTTCTCCAGGACCTGGAATTTCATACTGACGCCTGGGAGATAGGCTACCAACGTCTGCGCGTGTTTCTACGGCATTGGGAGACATGGTCGCAAGACGATAGCCGCTGGCGTTTGCTGATGGATCAATCGAGCGCCGCAGAACGAATGCAGCTCATCACCCAACTGCGGGAGTATCAAGCATCCATCATCGGCAAAGCGCTGGAACAGCCAGCGACCGTGGCAGCATGACGATCGTTCAAATATGGCTAAAACACGAACCGCTCAGGATAATCCTGAGCGGTTCGCGGTGCAATTTTCCAGGCCGGACGATTTATTGTAATTCATCATACTACTTTATGAATTACCCCGGACGACTTTCTGAAATCCTGCAACAGTTTTTTTGGCGGGCCTGAGGGGATTCGAACCCCCGATCTTCGCCGTGACAGGGCGACATGTTAGGCCGCTACACCACAGGCCCTCAGTTGTTTTTTGCTGTCGTTTAGTACAGCTCGCGTATAGTAGCATAGGTTCTTTTTTTTTGCAAATACAACGGGGTCGTTCAAAATAAGGCCAAAATGCGCTATTTTGGCCTGGATTGGCGACCGCAGCTCACCGGGCCTCGTCAGCCTCACCCACGCTGAGGAGACCCGGCGAGCTGCCTTTGGCGAGATGAGCTAGTGGTGTAACCGTAGGAGTATGCCCGCTGGCCCCCGATCCCTGACCACCCTAGTGGCCCGCCCACTCCAGCAGCCAGTACTGCGCCGGCAGCCCAAGCGACTCGGCGCTGCCGGTGGCCAGGTCGTAGCGGGCGATGCCATTGGTCCAGTCGGCGTAGACCAGCGTGTTGTTCGCCGGGTCCCAGGTTGCCACCGGATCGTCAGCATCGCTGATGAGCGAGCGCAGCTGCTGGCCATCGGACTGTACTATCCACAGCGAGCCTGGCTCGCCGTGGGCCGAGGCAGTGCTGGCGCCCAACCAGCGCGCCCACCACGAGGGCTCAACTGGCTCCCGCGCACCCTCGGTCGCACCAGGGCCGCCGCGGGCCGTGAACACCAACTGGGTACCGTCGGGCGACCAGCGCAGCATTGAGA
>JACCRK010000235.1 GCA_013813565.1 Herpetosiphonaceae bacterium | reverse complement strand
ACATAGTTCCGCAGTGCTTCAAACGCCACCACATCAACTTTTTGGGCATTCCAGGCCGCTTCACCTGCAGGCGGCTGGACGACGACAACGGTTGGTTCAACGGGTTCAGGTGAAGCTGTTGGTGCCTCTACCACCGGCACAGTCGATATCGTGGTCGGCAGCTCGACCGGTATGGTTGGTTCGACTGCCTGAGTTGACGCCGCCGGTGTGGGATTAACGTTGGTTTGCTGGGTAGCTGGCAGCGTTGTCCCTGTGGTAGCAGTACTAAAAACCAATCCTTGACCTTCACTACAGCCAGTCAGTAACGCCTGGGCAAGAATGAGACCACAAAACAGCCGAAACCCGCGTAGCGCAGGCTGGCTGACCTTTGAGCTGTGAGTTGTTGTAATATGGGTTGTTCCCAATCTGTACCGCCATAGGCCAATTCCAGATTAAGGCGCTGATGGACATAATCAGTCCTTTGATTGTGGAAAATTATAACACAACTTAAGATTTATCTGTCAATACTTTTGTCCTGTATTGACAGACATCCATGTTGGCCTATAGTTATAATACGCTATACAGTATCTTACGTGCAATAGAGCCAGATTAATATTCCCGAACACTTTGCACTTCAACCGGTTCAGCCTCGCCGGAGTAATTTTACACTATGCCTCCACGGGCCTGATATATTTAAGGATACCCCTATGACACCATTCATGGCCGATCGGCTTAAGCATTTTGGGACTTCGATCTTCACCGAGATGACCGCCCTGGCAGCCCAGCACAAGGCGATCAATCTGGCCCAGGGGTTTCCCGACTTTGCCGGGCCGGCCTTTATCAAGGATGCGGCCTGCGCGGCCATCCACGCCGACTTGAATCAGTATGCGCCCAGCCAGGGTGTGCGGCCGCTGCGTGAGGCAGTCGCCCGCTCGTGGGCGCGCCACCACAGCCATGAGCTTGATGTCGAGCTGGAGATTACGATCACCAGCGGGGCCACCGAGGCGCTGCTGGCCGCCGTTCTGGCGGTGGTCAACCCTGGCGACGAGGTCATCATCTTCGAGCCCTACTACGACGCCTATCCGCCTGATGTGCTGATGGCGGGCGGCGTGCCCCGCTACGTGCGGCTGCCTGAGCCGGACTGGGCGCTTCCGGTCGAGGCGCTGCGGGCCGCGATCACCCCGCAGACCCGCGCTATCCTGCTCAACACGCCACACAATCCAATCGGCAAAGTCTGGTCGCAGGCCGAGCTGCTGCTGGTGGCGAATCTCGCGATCGAACATAATCTCGTGGTAATTAGTGATGAAGTGTATGAGCGGCTGATTTTTGATGCGGCAGTCCATCTACCAATCGCCACGCTGCCCGGCATGTGGGAGCGCACGATTACAATCAGCAGCACTGGCAAGACCTTCAGTCTGACCGGCTGGAAGATTGGCTATGCTGTGGCGGCGGCTCCGCTGAGCGAGGCCCTACAACGGGTGCATCAATTTATGACGTTTGCCAGCGCGACGCCCTTGCAGATGGCTATGGTCACGGCGCTTGATGCTGGCGAGGCCTACGAGCGCCAGCTGATCGCGTTCTATGCCGCCCGCCGGGCCGAGCTGGTTGAGGCGCTATCCAGGGCGGGCTTTGGCGTTGCAGCGCCGGCTGGGACGTACTTTGTCATGGCCGATGGGCGCGCCCTGGGCTGGAATGATGATGTGGCCTTTTGTCGCTACCTCACAACCACCCTCGGCGTTGCGGCCATTCCACCCTCGGCGTTTTACCACGACGGCTATCAATCCGGGATGATCCGGTTCTGTTTTGCCAAAAAGCCCGAGACCATCGCCGCTGCCGCCAGCAAGCTCGCCCTGCTGGTTCCCACAGATACGCATGATGTTGGGTAAGGCTTACCCGTAGATCGGCAAACCCTATGCGCTTTCCCAAGCTTGAACAGGTGGCGCTGCCAGCCACATTCGTCGCCCTGAACCCGGGACGTCTCCACCCCGATGGCTCACGCTATCTGCCTTTGATCGTGCTGCGTCTGACGGGCGGAACCCACCTCGGGGTTGTCGATCGGCATCATCGAGTTGATCCTGCGAGAGCTGGCACAGCTGGGATCGTCCGCCTGATCTTTCAGCTCAGTCGGATTAAGCTTCAGCCGCCGGGCCAGCGCCGGTGCGGCATGGCGGTGCCGCCACACGAGCAATTGGGCATCAGCGTTATGCCAGCGGCATGCGGCCAGATTGTGAGCGTGCTAACGTGGGAACAGCATCGCAAGCTGGACTACGCATCCCTCTACACCGAACTTCTGATCGACATTGGTGATGGCACGGTTGGCCTCCGCACCACCGTCACCGGCGCCGATCTCACCGCAGTGATCGGCGCTGAGCAGCTTCAGGCCGGCGACTGGATTGAACTGACGAACTCACGCATCGATATTCTGGAATTCAGCACCCAGTAGCGACTCTACAGCTGGCTGTGGAGATGGCATCATATTAGAAAGGAGCACAGCATGGTGCAACGCCATCCGCCAACCCATCGGGTCGGCGCATTTGCAATTATTCTCGACGAAACCGGCCGGGTTCTGCTCTCACGGCGCACCGACAGTGGCTGGTGGAATCTGCCTGGGGGCGGCGTTGAGTCTCACGAAAGCGTCGCCGAGGGAATTATTCGCGAAGTTCGTGAAGAAACCGGATTGGACGTAGACGTTGGCCGGTTGATTGGGGTATACTCAAAGCCACAAAAACACGAAATAGTCTTAACCTTTGAATGTCATATCAAAGGTGGTACAATCACCACCACCGAAGAGGCCGATCACCATGCGTGGTTCGACCCTGACGGGTTACCTAGCGAACATTTCCTCCCCAAACATCGTGAACGAGTCGACGATGCGTTACGCAACCAGCTTGCAGCCTTCGTCCGAGACCAGCGACAGCCATCGATAGGTGGTGAAAAAATCAGTGGCATGTAACGAGGTGGCGTGTGGCGATTCTGGATAAACTCCTCTCTAAACCGGACGACTCCGATAGCCTCAAAGGCATTGAGTTCAAGGAAGGCGATATCATCGATCAGCGCTACCTTGTTCGCAATGTCCGCAAGGGGTTTATGGGTCTGGTATACATTGCGCGCGATCTACGCTCGGATCAAACCGTTGCAATGAAAACTTTCCAGCGTAAATTCACCTGGGTCGAGAGCGCGCTGGCCAACTTCACCCGCGAGGCTGAGGTGTGGATGCGGCTTGGCTCACATCCCAATATTGTGCAGGCCACGCGCATTCTAACTATCGCCGGGCGGCCGCATATTGTGATGGAGTTTGTCTCCGGCTCGTCGCTGCGCGAGATGATGCGGCGGGGCCGGCTGCGCTTTCAGCACATTCTGGATTTCTCGATTCAGATCTGCTGGGGGATGCAGTATGCCTATGATTATTGCTCGATTATCCATCGCGACCTCAAGCCCGACAATGTCATGATTACGCCCGACGGGGTGGCTAAAGTCACCGACTTTGGCCTGGCTCAGGCCGTGACGCATAAGAAAACCAGCTGGGGCCATGATACCAAGGGCCATCAGGCACCCAAGATTGTCAGCCACGCCAGCGATTTATTTGGTGGCTCACAGCCGTATATGTCGCCTGAGCAGCGGGTTCCTGGCTCGCCGCTCGGCACCACCAGCGATATTTACTCGCTGGGCGTGATGCTGTATGAGCTGATGGTCGGCGATCTGCCGTTCAAGGCCGCGACGGTGGCCGAGCTAACCCATCTGCACTGCAATGTTCCGCCACCGACGCCCTCGGAGGTCAAGCCCAACCTGCGGCGCGGCTGCGATCACGTGATTTTGCGCTGTCTGGCGAAAAAGCCGGCCGACCGCTACCAGACTTTTGATGAACTTGAGCTGGATCTCCAGTGGCTGCGCAAATATCACATTGGCGAGGAGCTGCCCCGGCCTGAGATCAAGCCTGACGCAGCCGCAGAGGCGGGCGAGACTAATGCCAAGGGCGTGGCCCACATGTCGCTGCATGAGAACGGCGCCGCGCTCAAGTGTTTCCGCCGCGCAACCGAGCTAGAGCCAGAGAAAACCAGCTACTGGATCAATCTGGGTATGTGCCAGGTGGCCCTGCTGGCCTACAGCGATGGGCTCAAAACCTATGAGCATGCGCTGACCCTTAGCCCAACCAATGATCAGAAGGTCCGGCTGTACTGGCTCGCTGGCGAGGCTCACGAGTACCTGTATCAGCTGCGCGAGGCGCTCGATGCCTACGATAAGGCGCTGGCGATCGACAATAAAGAGCGCCGGGCCTGGCTGGGGCGCGGACGGGTGTACAGCGCGCTGGCGCTGCCCCGCGAGGCCTTTCAAGCCTACGAATTCGCCTCCAAGCTCGATCCGAGCGATCCGCAGACGTGGCGCAGCATGGGCGTGGCCACGCTGGAGCTAAATCAGCCCAAGCAGGCGATCTATTATTTTGAGCAGGCGCTGAAATTAAATCCTCGCGATGCCAAGGCCTGGTGCGGCAAAGGCCAGTCGCTGCTGGAGACTAAGCGCTCCGCCGAGGCCCAGCAGGCCTATGAAACCGCGTATAAGCTTGATCCCAACTCTGCCGAGGCGCTGATGGGCATGGCCAGGGTCAAGGGCAGCGGGTCGCTCCGGGCCTGATCTGGGTACGTGTGCGGTAGAGGACATCCATGGGCCGTGAAGATCAAGGGATTACCAATAGTTTGCAGCGCTGGCAGACCATTCCCCGCGCGCTGTGTTTTGTCCTCCACGGCGCGGGGGCTGATGCCGCGGTCCTGCTGCTGCGCGGTGCGCCGACCAAACGCATCTGGGCCAATCGGCTGAATGGGGTTGGCGGACATATTGAGCGCGACGAGGATATCCATGCGGCGGCCCTCCGTGAGATTCACGAAGAGACCGGCCTGCAGGTCACCAACCTGCGGCTATGCGGCGTTGTTCAGATCGATAGCGGGGCGCCAATTGGCATCATGATGTTTGTGTGGACCGCGCTGGCCGCCGAGCGCACGACCAGGCCATGTGCCGAGGGCAGCCTGGAGTGGCACGCAATTCACCAGCTGCCAACCGCCGACCTCGTCGATGATCTGGCGGTTCTGCTGCCCCGCGTGCTTGCCACTCAGGCCAGCGCAGCACCTTTTTTTGCCCACTACAGCTACGATGAGCACGATCAGCTTCAGATCGCCTGGAGCAGCGAGAACTACAGTACGTAGGGTAATCAGCACGACAACGCAACGAGGCATGGGCGGCAGCAACCCATGCCTCGTTGCTTTAGGGTCCGTGTTATGCATGAAGAATACGTTCGAGCCATAGCGGCCAGGGAGCGCAGAAAGGAGCTTTTATGCCACTCATACCGACGAATCAGGGTGGGCCGGGTGGCCTTTTCGGCCCGCAGTTTGGGATTGGCCTTGGAATCATCGCGTTTATTGGCGGGGTGATCGTGGTGCTCAGCGGGACTGAGCAGGGCGGCGGCATGTGGGGTGGGGTGTCGATCGCCGGATTTGGCCTGCTGCTGGCCTGCAGCGGAGGCATGATGAGCGATCGGGTGCAGTCTGCCACACAGTCGCGGCTCCTGTTGATTGCGGGCATCATCGGGGGGATCGTTTGCTTTGGGGCGACGATCATGCTTTTGAGGTGAGAGGCAGCGTGTTATAATTTTTATACTTCTTTTAAGTAAACATGTAGGATTGCTATGGTTCTTGGTGACTCGGGGATAAATATTCTGCTGGCGGCAAACGATCTGACCCTGGCGGCGATCCTGGTGGTGGGTTTTTCGCTGCTGGCCTATATTGCGCTGCATAACTGGCGCAACGCGGTGGCGCGCTCGTTTTGTCTGCTGGTGGGCAGCCTGATTATTGTGCTTGGCAGCGCCATGCTGCTCCGTCAGGCCCGCACCGAGCCGACAATCAATGTGCTCTGGCGGCTCCAGTGGATCGGGATTGCGTTTGCGCCGGCGGCCTACTGTCACTTTGCGCTGGCGCTGCTGCGCAGCACTGGGGTGAGCCGCCCATGGATGCGTTCGATTATTCCCATAACCTATATCATGAGCGCCGCCTTCTGGTTTCTGGCGATCTCCAGCGACCTCCTGGTGGTGCGCGATGTGCCAAATCGACCGTTTGTGGCCTTTGGCGCAGGTCCGTTCTTCTGGGTGTTTATCGTCTACTTTGTGACGATCACCGCGCTGGGCGTGTGGTGCATTCGCCAGGCGCGCCAGCGTTCGATTACACCGGCCACCCGCCGCCGGCTGTTCTATCTCAGCACGTCGTTTATGGCCCCAATGCTGGGGGTGTTTCCCTACCTGCTGATTGCCGCCAGCGCCAACTGGGTGCCGTTCTGGCTGCTGCTGATGCTGCTGGGCGCCAGCACCACCGGCGTCGGCATTATGATGACGCTGATGACCTATAGTGTCGCCTTTCACGGTGTCATCGTGCCCGACCGGATTGTCAAGTATAATTTTTTACGCTATGTGCTGTATGGGCCGGTCGTTGGCGTGGCGCTGATCGTCTGTCTGCAGCTGGTGGAGCCGCTGGCGCTGGTCACCGGGCTGCCCCGTGACACGATCTCGATTTTCGGCGTGGTGGTGATGACGGTGCTGATGCCGATCTTCATCGGCCGGGTGCGGCCAACGGTGGATATGCTGATCTATCGGCAGGATCGAGCCGAGATGAACTGGATCCGCAATATCGAGCAGCGCTCATTTACCCGCCTGGATCTGCGCCAGCTTTTGGAAAATACGCTGGTCGCGGTGTGTGGCACGCTGCGGGTCGAGTCGGGTTTTGTGGCGGCACCAAGCGAAGAGGGGTTTTTAGTTCAGGCATCGTGCGGACCACGGCGCACCATCAAGCGGTTTCTTAGCACCTGGTCGCTGAACAATTTGCTGGAAACCTTCGACGGCCAGCCGCATAATCGCAACCTGCCGCCGGAGCTAGAGTCCTTTATCGTGCGCGGCGGTTTCTGTCTGCTGCCGCTATACAATACGCAGGGCACTCTGCTGGGGGCCATTGGGGTGGCCTGTCGTCCAGAACAGCTCACCGTTGATACGCGGCGCCTGATCAATACGCTGGCCCACCAGATGGAGCTGGCGCTGACCCATGTTCAGCTCCAGCAGGGCCTGTTCGACTCGTTGCGTGGGCTGACACCGCAGACCGAGTCGCTGCACCAGCTGACCACCGAGCTGGAAAGCGCCGCCGCCGATGGCAATGAGGGGCAGATTGCCACTGATGTGGCGCTGCATCCCGAGTTTCCACAGCAGGTTAAGGATGCGCTGAATCATTATTGGGGCGGCCCGAAGCTGAGCGATAGCCCGCTGCTTGAGCTGCGAACGGTGCGCCACTATCTCAATGAGCAGGGTGGCAGTCCAACCCGCGCCCTCCAGGGCGTTCTGCGGCAGGCAATTGAAAACATTCGCCCGGAGGAGCAGCTTGACCCAAGTGCACCGGAGTGGATGCTGTATAACATTTTAGAGCTACGTTTCTTAAAGGGTTTACGGATTCGGGAAATTGTTGATAAATTGGCGATGAGTGAGTCCGATTTCTATCGCAAACAGCGTGTGGCAGTTGAAGAAGTGGCACGTCAGCTTGCGATGATGGAAGATCAAGGCGAACACCAGTCGCTGCCGCGCTGACGCTGCTGCGTTGAATCGTCCGATGGGCGGATGTGAGGAAGTTGCATGGACAGTTATGAGCGCCGAGCTCGCTTTATTCATCGTTTTGGCACGCCGATGACGACGCTCAATGCTGGTCTGGCGCTGCTGGAACGCTATCTCAGCGAGCGACCCGCCGATCCACGCCTTGATGAAGTCATGGCGTTGCTCAATCGTTCCAGCATCCGGTTGGGCCAGGCGGTTGAAATGTTGAATGTGCATGTGCAGGATCATCCGGTTGGCATTCAGGTGGTTGTGCCGGAGGCTTTGCTGATCGCTCAGCAGCCGATTGCCATGCCGCAGCACCCAATCACTCAGGCGCAGCGCGTCCAGACGCCACTAGTGCCGCTGCCAGCCAGCGACGAGAAGCCGTGCATTCTGCTGATCGAGGATTCGGCCACCTATCGGGCGATCATGTCAGCCCGCCTGAGCCAGGCCGGCTACAGCGTGCTGCTGGCCCCCGATGGCCTGGTCGGGCTGGACATTGCCCGTGAGAAACAGCCTGCGGTGATTATTCTCGACCTGATGCTGCCGCACCTGACTGGCGAGCAGGTCGCCTTTGTGCTGGGCGAAGACCCCGAGACCAAACTAATTCCGATCGTGATC
Source organism: Herpetosiphonaceae bacterium (assembly GCA_013813565.1). Taxonomy (GTDB): domain Bacteria; phylum Chloroflexota; class Chloroflexia; order Chloroflexales; family Herpetosiphonaceae; genus JACCRK01. Next base: position 9,062 of record JACCRK010000235.1, on the reverse strand, counting down.
TATACCAGCCTGGAAACTGTCCATATCAATCGGCTCGATCCGCGCTTACATATCATTCGTAAAGATGAGGCGCTCGATCACTTGCCGGCGCTGCTGGATGAGCTGATTGAAGCGCGGCGCCGCCCAGTCCAGCCTGAGTTGCTAATTATCGAGGATGACCCTGAGCTTCAGGCGGTGCTGAGCACCGGGCTCTCGGCGGCAGGCTATGCGATCACCGCAGCCAGCACCGGCGAGGAGGGGCTGCGCCTGGCCGGTCGGCAATCGTTTGACCTGATCATGCTCGATCTGATGCTGCCCGATGTTGACGGCTGGACGGTGCTGCGCCTGCTGCGCGAGCGCAATCAGACTGTCACAACCCCAACCATGCTGGTCTCGGCGCTTGACCACGCCAGCGAGAAGGTGCGAGGCTTTCAGCTGGGCGCCGATGATTATGTCACCAAGCCCTTCGACTGGAACGAGCTGCTGGCGCGGATCAACGCCTCGCTGCGGCGCCGCGAGATCGAGGGCAGCGCCAATCCAACTACGATGCTGCCAGGCAATAAGGCGATTGAGCGGGCAATTATGGCGCGGGTCGAGGCCGATGTGCCCTTCGCCGTGGCCTACTGCGACCTGGATAACTTTAAGGCCTACAACGATATGTACGGTTTTCTCAAGGGCGATGCGATTATCCACCAGACGGCGCGGATTATCACCGCCGCGGTGGAGCGCTATGGCTCGCCGGGGGATTTTGTCGGACATATCGGTGGCGATGATTTCGTGATCATCACCCACCCTGACCTGATCCCAACGATCTGCCAGCCAATCATCGATGAGTTCGATCAGCTGGCGCCGCTGTACTACGATGTGGAGACCCGCCAGCGCGGCTTTATCAACCAGTTCGACCGCGAGGGCAACCCCAAGGTTTTCCCGCTCGTCAGTATCTCGATCGGGGTCGTCTCAAGCAACAATCATCGGATCACCCACTTTGCCGAGGTTGGCGACCTGGCCGCCGATGTCAAGAAGCAGGCCAAGGCCTACCCTGGCAGCGTCTATTTCATCGAGGGCGAGGTCGGGATCCAGTCAGCGACCGCGCTCAGCGACTACGCCCAGCTCATGCCCAAGTCCGACCCCCAGGCTTGATGGCGGCGGTCACATAGCACGGGACACTACACCTGAAATGTGTTGACCAGCGAGAAGCCGTGATTGCGCAGAATGTGCTCGGCGTCGGCGGCGCGATCGGGATTCGGCGTCTCGATAGCGAAGATCGTTGCGCCCTGCTCCAGCGACTCCTGGTACGAGGCCGCCAGATCATCGGCGAGGCCGATCTGGGAGAAGGCGCCCATCACTCCGCCGGCGGCGGCGCCAGCCATCGCGCTGCCAAGAATGCCGGCGCCAAGCACTGGCCCAATCCCTGGAATGGCGAAGGCCGCCAGCCCCGCCAGCAAACCGCCAATACTACCCCCAGTGGTCGCCCCGGCGGCCGCGCCCCTGGCAATCTGGCTCTGATCGCTCTGCTCTGCGAGCTGCTCTGGCGATGGGTGGAGCAGCGAGATATCATCCTGGGCGAAGCCAGCCTGGGTTAGCTGCTCAAACGCCTGCGTCACGCTCTGGCGGTCCTCGGCAATTCCCATAACTCGATAGTTAGCCATACCATACCTCCTGTTGATAGTTCTGACCATTGCAGGGCAAGGAATATGCCAGTGCTGCTATGGACAATTCTTGTGCAAACCCCAGCTCAGCCCATGTCGGCAATGCCGCCCGACAGGTGGTTTATAATGCACCGCGATATTAGAAAAAGGTACATGCGTGAAGATTAGGGTTTTTACTGTGGCGCTGCTCCTGCTGCTGGCGGGCACACTCCAGCCTCGCCCGGCGGCGGCCCACCCGCTTGATGTGCTGTTTCAAGATATGCGGGTGCAACTTTTGCCAACCGAGATCCAATTGGAGATCCATCTGATCGCCGGGCCGCTGGTGACGCCGCGTCTGTGGGCCGACCTCGACCGCGATGGCTCCGACACGCTCGACGCAGCCGAGATCGAGCGCTGGTGCGCGGCGTATCTGGCCCAGCTCGATGTGCGCTTCGATACGACGCGGCAGGTCTTGGGCCTGGCCACGATCGAGCGGTTCCCCAGCACCCGCGCCGAGTTTATCGGGGCCAGCGCGATCGATCTGGAGTGGACGGCCAGCGCGGCGCTGCCAGCCGACATCGCCGCCGGCGAACACACGCTGACGCTGCGCTCTGCCGCCTACCCCGATATCAGCGCCAGCGACTGGAGCAAAACCCGCGGCCGGGCCGGGATTGTGGTGCGCGAGGCCAGCGCCAGCACCTCGGGCGAGATCATGTTTCCGGTCAAGTGGCCGACCACGCCGGCCAGCGACCGGTCCGAGGCTGTGGCCGATCCGGCCAGCGGCCTGCGCCAGCCCGGCGCGGACGACTCGCTGGTCGCCCGGCTGCGCTCTGGCGACGGCTCGCTGGGGCTGATCGCCGGGGCGCTGGGGCTGGCGCTAGTGTTCGGGGCGCTGCACGCGCTGCAGCCGGGCCACGGCAAGACGCTGGTCGCGGCCTATCTGGTCGGCTCGCGCGGCACCGTTCGCCACGCAATTGTGCTCGGCGGGATTGTCACCTTCACCCACACCGCCAGCGTGCTGCTGCTCGGCACGCTGGTGCTCGTCTTTAGCGCCTGGATCAACCCGCAGCGGATCATCCCTGGCCTGACGGTTGTTTCGGGGGCGCTAGTCGCGGCGGTCGGCCTGAAGCTGCTGCGGGATCGCTGGCGGCTGCTGCGCGGTGGCTCGCCCGAGCAGCAGCAGCATGATCACGACCATCATCACGATCACACGCACTCCCACAGCCACGCGCTGCCACAGACCATCAGCGCCCGCTCGCTGATCTCGCTGGGCGTGTCGGGCGGGCTGGTGCCGTGTCCCGAGGCACTGGTGATTCTGATTGTGGCGGCGACGATTGGACGGCTGGGGCTGGGGCTGGCGATGATTGTCAGCTTCAGCCTGGGATTGGCGGCGGTGCTGATCGCGATTGGCGTGGTGCTGGTCACAGTTGGCGAGCGGCTATTCGGCCGCGTGCGCCGCGACAGCCGCCTGGTGCTGGCGCTGCCGATTGTCAGCGCGGTGCTGGTGGTGGGACTGGGCCTGGCGCTGGCAGTGGAAGGTGTGGGTACGCTGCTGTAGGACCTCACCCCGGCTGCTCCAGCAGCCACCCCTCTCCACTGCGGTGGAGAGTGGAAGATTGAATTTAGTGCGGGACCCACGGGTGGGTGGCGTGCGCTTCGTGGCCTTCGTGGATCAAATACTCATTGAGGAAAAGCTATGACCAAAATTATTGTGGTTGGGGGCGCCGACACCGGGCGGGCGCCGATGACGGCGGCGCTACTGCGGCGGCATCTGGCGGAGCATGGCGACAGCTGGAGCATCGAGTCGGCGGGCGTGCTGGGCCACGACGGCGACACCTGGCAGCCGGAGACCAAAATCGCCCTGGAGAACCTCAGCATTGCCGCCTCGGACCACACCGCCCGCTCCCTGACGGCGGAGCTGGTCAGCGCCGCCGACCTGCTGCTGACGGTCGATCGGGGCACGGGCCGGGCGCTGGAGCTGCGCTACCCAACCGCCAGCTTCAAAACCCTGCCCGATCTGGCCGGAACCAGCCGCGAGGTGCCCGACCCCTTTCGGATGACCCTCGACGCCTGGATTGTGTATGGCCGTGAGCTCGACGCGCAGCTCAGGGCGGCCCTGCCGACAATCTTGCAGCTGGTCGGGCGGGGTGCGCCGGGAGCGCGCATTGCGGTCGGACCGGCGGCGATCGAGCCAACGACCGGCGCCCACCACCCGGCCGAGGACCGTCTGCGGGTGCTGGTGCGCGGCATCGCCGGCATCCCCGAGCTGATCGACTGGGCGCGGGCGCGAGCCGCCATCCGCGAGACTCTGCAAACGCTGGCCAGCAGCCCGGCAATTGCCGGCAACCCCGGCGACCTGCGCCCGGCGGCGGTGGCGATGCTGCTGGGCGTGATGGGCACCAGCGCCGACCCGCTCAGCAGCGTGCAGATCGCCATCCTCAGCGAGGCGATCGAACTGCTGGCGGCGCCGGTCGATGCTTTGGCGCTGGGAGGGCTGGCCGGGGCTGTGGGGCGCTGGTCGAATGGGCACTAGGGCTTGGAGCATTCGATGAAGGCGATCTGCCTGCACGATAAGGCCACAATCGCCAGCTTCCTGCGCCGTAACACGGCCCTGAACGTGTATGCGCTGGGCGACCTGGATGAGTTTTTCTGGCCCGCCACAACCTGGTACGGGCTGATCGAGGCGGGCGAGCTGCGGCAGGTCGTGCTGGTGTACGCCCAGCCGGAGCTGCCGGTGCTGCTGGCGCTTTCGAATGATGCCAGCGGCGCCACCGCCGAGCTGCTGGGCATGATCAGCTACCTGCTGCCGCGCCGCATCTACGCCCACCTGACCGACGATGCCGTGGCCGCACTGGCCGAAAGCTACAACCTCCAGTCGGACGGCAGCTACTTCAAGATGGCGCTGACCGACGCCGCACAGCTGGATCAGGTGGATACCAGCGATGTGGACCGGCTCAGCCCGGCCGATCTGCCGGCGATCCAGGGGCTGTATCGGGCCAGCTACCCCGGCAACTGGTTCGACCCACGGATGCTGGAGACCGGCTGCTACTACGGCATCTGGCAGGATACCGCGCTGCTGAGCATCGCCGGGATCCACGTCTACTCGCCGGAGTACCGCGTCGCCGCCCTAGGCAACATCACCACGCGCCCCGAGCAGCGCGGGCGTGGGCTGGCCAGCCGCACCACGGCGAAGCTCTGCCAAAGCATGCGGGGAGCGATCGATCATATCAGCCTAAATGTGAACGTGGAGAATACCAGCGCGATCGCCTGCTACCGCCAGCTGGGCTTCGCGCCGATCGCGACCTATGGCGAGTATATGCTGAGCGCCAAATCTTAGGCAAAAAGGTGGTCTAGCCGGCTGCTGAGGGCCGCCTGGCGCTAAACCAAAAACAGGCTTCCCGCGTGGGAAGCCTGTTTTGCAGCACGAGAACTGTCGTGCAGTCAGAGCGGCACCGCCGAATGGGCGTTGGTGAGCTGAAACTGGCCGTGCAGTCAGACACTGCCGGCAAACTGGCGGGTGACAAAGCTCGGCCGCAGCGCCGGAGTGACCTGACGGCGGCGGGCCGGGCGCATTGGCCGAACCGGCAGCGGCTGGGCGGACTGCTGGGCGACCGGCAGGCGAACTGGCTGCTGGATGGGCTGGCGAACTGGCTCGATCACCTCGCGGTTGTAGCCGAGCGCCGTCATCATGGCCACCAGGCCCTGGGGCGCAACCTCGCGCAGCACCAGCTGGTCGCCGTCCTGCTCGATAATAATCCGCCGCATCTCCGGGTTGAGGCAGTGGTGTGCGCCGCCCTTGCCGGCGATCATCGACTGATATGCGCCGACCCCGAACACCGCCAGGACCATGCCTTCGCGGAAGGCGGGCAGCGGCAGCGCCGGCCGATTGGGGCGCGGATACAGGTCGTCTGAGTCGCAGGTGCGGCGGCCGCCAAGGCGCACAGCCTGCATCGCATCGTTCCAGCCAGCGAGCGGCAGCACCACAAACTCCTGGTCGACGATCAGCGTGTCGGGCGCCGAGACCATCAGCGAGCCGTTGAGCAGATACCACGGCTCCAGCGCGCCCTGCTCCTTGACCCGACCGACCTCCAGCAGATAGACATTGTGGTTGGCGACGGTGTAGCGGCCACACTCGGCCACAATCAGCGGGGCCGCCACGCCATACTCGGCGCAGATGCGGCCGGTGCTGGCCATCAGGTTGCTCAAAAAGCCGGTGTAGTCGAAGCGAAAGCCCAGGTCATAGCCTGAGGTTGGCATACCGCCGCCGAAGTTGAACATCGTCATCGCGGGGACGCGGGCGGCGATTTTGGCGTAGGCGGTAACCGAGCGCTGCAATCGCACCTCCCAGGCGGCGGAATCCTCGATCTGCGAGCCAACCATGGCGTGGTAGACGATCAGCTGGTGGCTGGTGTCGGCCAAACGGGCGACGACCAGCTCGATCTCGGCCGGAGTCAGGCCAAAGCGCTCGCCGCCGGGGTGGGCCAGATCGACCACCTCGGGCGCGTGGCGCTCGCGAACACCAAACAGCATCGGCGCCGAACAGCGCGCGATCAGCTCCTCAAGCTCATTAAGGTCATCAAGCACGGCGACCACACGCTCGTAGCCGGCGCGGCGCAGGGCCACAATGCCATCGATATAGGCAGCTTCTTTCGAACCATTGCAAAAGATATAGCGATCTTCCGGGAGAATGCCCTGGCGCCAGAGGTGGTGGGCAATCACGACATCGGCGGCGGCCGAGGTCTCGTAGTTGGCGCCTGCGGTTAGGGCGGTGCGAACCACTTCTTCGGAAAAATTGGCTTTGGTTGCATAGGCGTACAGGAAATCACCTGTGTAGCCGGTCTTCGCACGCGCGGCCGTCGCATAATCAAGCATGTTCTGCACCTGCTGGGTAATCAGCGGGCAGTACGAAACCTCAAGGGGTGCGCCATATTGGGCTACCAATGCACCCAGATCAACCGTGTCTCCCAAAAGCAACCGCTCATTGTGGCGGCTCAGGAAATCAGTCAAAACCCCAGTACCTGCAAAACCGAAACGATCCTGTAGGTAACCAGCATAGGTTTGCTCGATCAACTTGACATGTCCCTCCAAGCCGTGATCTACACGACGATAGGTAGCCCGCGCCGCAGCGGCGGGGGTGTTTAACAGTGATACTTCAGTTGTGTTTCGACGATTTGTGTTTATTGCCGGAGCCTCCCAATGCACAATGCCGTAGGCATAAAAAAACGACGGTCGGGGCGACTGTCGTTTCGTAGCACTGGGAATAAAAAAACCTACATCAGAGTTGATGTAGGCGCGGGAGAAGCAGGACAAGCCGCTACATTAGAAGTAGCGCAGAGTCATTCTCACCAAACATCACCTGGTGGTGGTTCAGTGCGACGCAACACGACAGTTCGCGGCGTGCTAATTTTTTCGTCCCGTCCATAAGTCCTCTGCGCAAGCCTGCTCGGAAGATCAACCTGCAACGATTTTCTACAGCAGTGTAGCGTTGCTCCCAGACCGAACGATCCATTCCAATGCCATGTGAGGCGGCGGATTGGTCGCCGAGAAGGCGCGAATACCAGCGGTGATTTTTCAAGCCACCAAGGTTTAATTATACTCAATTTCCATAATGTGTCAAGTTGACAAAAAGCGCTAGTCGAACAATGGTGCGGTTTTAGTGGGCCGACTCTGCGGACGATCCGGGGAAGCTCAGCGGCAGGCGCATGGTAAAGGTTGAACCCTGGGCATAGACGCTTTCCGCCGTAATATCGCCGCCCATCATCTGGCAGAATGAGCGACTAATCACCAGGCCCAGGCCGGTGCCGCCATAGGTGCGGGTGGTTGAGGCGTCGGCCTGGGTGAAGGGCTGAAATAGGCGGGCGACCTGCTCCGGCAGCATGCCAATCCCGGTATCCTGCACGACAAACGCCATCCAGCCGGGAGTAGGCTGCTGCACCAGCACCGTAATCTGCCCCTGCTGGGTAAATTTCGCGGCATTGTTCAGCAAGTTAAACAACGACTGGCGAAACTTTGTGAGGTCGGTGTAGAGATGCTGGGAAATGCTGGGAGCGCTGATCACCAGCGTATTTTGATTTTTGTTGATCAGTGGCTGAACCAGCGGCACCAGCTCACGGACGACCGCCAGCGGATCGAATTCCTCGGGATACAGCTCCATCTTGCCGGCTTCGATTTTGGCGAGATCCAGCACATCGTTGATCACGGCCAGCAGGTGCAGGCCAGCGGTGCGAATATTTTGCAGCGGTTCGATGTACTCGCTGTGCTGATTGTCTTCGGCCTGTTCCTGAAGCAGCTCGCTGTAGCCAATCACGGCATTCAGCGGCGTGCGCAGCTCGTGGCTCATGGTCGACAGAAAAACGCTTTTGGCCCGATTGGCCTCCTCGGCAACATTTTTAGCCTGCACCAGGGCCGCCTCAGCCAGGAGCCGCTCGGTAATTTCGGACTGCAGCAGCTGCTGGTCGCGCTGCAGCTGGACGGATTGCGCCCGCACGGTATCAACAAACTCACTGAGCCAGCCGATGCCGCCACCCAGGGCAAACGAGGCGATCAGACCTGGCCATTGGTAGAGCATTTTGCTAAAGCCAGGCTCGCCAGCCACAAAATACAGCGCAACGGTGAGCGGCACCATGATCAAGGCCACCAGCGTTCCGCCACGCTTGCCGAACAGCCAGCCAGCCACAATAATTGGCAGCGTGCTGAAGGTGCCGATCACATCGCCGACCTTGGCATACAGAAGCACAAACATCACCGCATACAGCCCGATCAGGCCGCCAATCAGGCCGACCAGGCGCCAGGACTGCGGGAGAAATTGTCTAAGCTGCCGTTTCTGGTTCATCGGAGCGCCTTTCAAGCGTGGGCTGTGGGCAGGCACAGGGGCCTGCTCTACATGGTGCTGGCGGGGGATAATCCGGCCAGGGCCTGCAAAATAATCTGGGCCACGTCGCTCAGATCGCGGGCGAACCCGGCATAGGGGGCGGCCGGTCCGACCACCAGCAGCGGCACCGGGTTGAGCGTGTGGCGGCTGTGGCCCGGCTCCTCAATATTGCCGTGATCACTGACAACCAGGAGCGAGTCGGCGGGGTCGAGGTGGCCCAGAATCCCGCCCAGCAGCCCGTCGATCAGCTCCAGCACCCGCTCGCCGGTCTCCTCGATCCGCCCGTGGCCGACGAAATCCGGCAGATAGCACTCGTAGTGGACGAGATCGGCGCGGCGGGCCAGCCCGGCCAGGCGGCGACCGGCCTCGGCGGGCGTGATGTCGGGGATGCCTTCGAGCGCGCCCCAGCGGCGCAGATAGGCCCCAGTGATGTCCCAGGTGACCGCACGGCCGGCCACAAAGTCGGCGACATCGGGCAGCTCCAGGCCGGCGGCGCGGGCAGCCAGGGCCGCCGCCGTGGCCCGCTGCTGGCGCGTCGCCACCAGCTCCCAGTAGGGCGAGCGATGGACGGTGGCCAGCTGGAC
>JACCRK010000224.1 GCA_013813565.1 Herpetosiphonaceae bacterium | reverse complement strand
TGCTCGGCGGCCAGCGCGGCCCCGACAATCCCGGCGTTGTTGAGCAGTCCGGCGGCGACAATTGGCGCACGGGTGGCCAGAAACGGGCTGAACTTATCGAACTTCTTGCTCACGCCGCCGCCGATGATGAACAGGTCCGGCGAGAAGAGCCGCTCGACATGATTGAGATACTCGTTCAGCCGCTTGCTCCACTCGGGCCAGTCCCACTTCTTCAGCTCGCGGACGCGGTCGGAGGCGCGGTCCTCGGCCTCCTTGCCGCGAATCTCCAGGTGGCCCAGCTCAGTGTTGGGGACCAGGATGCCGCGCACAAACAGCGCGCTGCCAATGCCCGTGCCCAGGGTCAACAGCATCACCACGCCCATCTGGCCCTTGCCGGCGCCAAACTGCATCTCGGCCAGCCCCGCCGCGTCGGCATCGTTCAGGACCAGCACCGGGCAGCTGGTGGCCTCCTCGAACAGCGCCTGGGCATCGGTGTTGATCCAGGCCGGGTCGACATTGGCCGCGCTGTAGGCCACGCCATTTTTGACGATCGCCGGGAAGGTGCAGCCAACCGGGCCGGTCCAGCTGAACGCATGGGTCAGCGCGGCCACCGTCTGGGCGACCGACTCCGGGGTGGCGGGCTGGGGCGTTACAATCCGCTGACGCTCGGCCAGCAGCGTCCCGTTGACGGTATCGACCGGCGCACCCTTGATGCCAGAGCCACCAATATCAATGCCTAGAATAGTCATTCCTGGCTCCTCACACTAAAGTAATGCCGTTATTGTACTATAGGCGGGGTTAGGGGTTAGGGGACAGAGTATCATCAAACAGCCTTTGCCTATCAACCAATGAGTTGACTCCATAGCAACGACATAGTTCCTAACCCCTACCACTGTAGCTTTTTTGTGACCGTTATCGTGGCCGTTTTTGTGCCGCAAGCCACTTCCGCAAACAGTGTAAATGTTCTTTAATCTAATTTTACTGCATCTCAACCTCATCACTGACTGTTGACACCGCATACAAAGGAGCTGGAATGTTCAAAGATACCTTGGGGCCACGCCGGCGCAGAGCCGTCTGGGCGCACGTTGGCGGGCTGCTGCTGATTGGGACGATTATCGCTGGATGTGGGGCGCCGAACGCTGCCCAGACGAGTCCGGCGGCCCAGCCGACTCAGCCTGCGCCGACCACCATCCCGATCGCCGCCAGCGATCTGGAGCACGGCCTGGCCTGTCCCAACGCCACCGGGCCGATCGTTGACCCGATTGTGGTCAACTATGGCGCAGATCTGTTCAGCGTGGCGGCTGATGGCGGGCGGCAGACTCCGCTCACTGTCCTGCCGACGATCAACCGTGCCTACGCCCCGGCCTGGTCGCCCGATGGCCAGACGCTGGCCTTCGCGTTCTTTTTTTCGCCCGCCGACCCGACGATCGCCTGGCTGCCGATGGGCATGATCTGCGGCCTGGACCGCCAGACCGGGAAGGGGCGGATTCTGGCGCGTGGCGCGACGCCGACCGAATCGCTGGAGGAGGCCAGCTGGACGCCCGACGGCCAGGCGCTGCTGCTGACTGTGATGGGCTACCGCTTCAACACCAGCAACGAGCTGACCGGCGCCGACACCCAGATCGCCCGCTATGACCTACAAACCGCCAGCCTGACCCCGCTGGTCCGCGATGCATCGCGCCCGGCTCTCTCGCCCGACGGCCGCCAGCTGGCCTTTATCAAGCTCGACCCGCTGGCGGCCAACATCGAGCCGGTCCTGATGGTCGCCTCAGCCGCTGGCGGCCAGCCGCGCACGCTGCTCGGGCCGGAGCGCGGCTTACGCCAGTTCGACACACCGCGCTGGTCGCCCGACAGCCAGCGCCTCCTGGTGACCGCCAGCACCGTCACGGCCGGCAAAGCCCCGGCCAGGTCGTGGCTGGCCACGCTGTTTGGCGCATCGACAGCGGCAGCCCACGGCGATCCGGCCAACCTCTGGCTGGTCAGCGTCGACGGCCAGCAGGTGCAGCAGGTCACCGCCGCGCCGCTCGACGATCCGCACGGGGCCTGGGGTCCGGCCGGCGACCAGATCGTCTATGTCACCACGCTGGGCGCGGTGGTCAGCCACGACCTGAGCACAAAAAGCGAGCGCCCGCTCACCGAGATCGGCTTCGCCGGACTGATCGACTGGAGCTGGCAGGCGCTCAAATGATTGGCTTGAAGGCATCAACAATCAGCGAGACATTGTTGATCTCGGCACCCTGGTTGCGGTGGTCGAAGCGGAGCGAGCGGTAGATTTTGCCCTGAGCGCTATCCCACTGGTGGTAGTGCAGGCGCCCGGCCGCATCGCAGTACTCCAGCAGATCGACCGCAAACCCCGCCGCCGCGAAGACCTCCTGAAACAGCGGATAGGCGTAGACGATCTGGTGGTCCGCCGCCGGGTGGTCGGCCGGGCCGGGGCCGCCGATCTGCACCGTGCGCTGGTACTCGGGGTTGGGGAAGTTGGCATCGGGGACGGCGCAGCGCAGGTAGCCGCCCGGCTGGAGGTACTCAAAGCAGAGCCGGGCGGCCGCCCGCCCCTCGGCCTCGGTCAGATGCTCCCAGACATGCTCGCAGAGAAACGCGGCGGCCCGGCGCTCACCAAAGCTGGCCCGCCACTGGTCGGGGCGCAGCAGGTCGAGCTCCTCGCGCTGGGTGGCGATCCAGCCAGGGTAGCCCTGCTCGCCGGCGCCGAGAATAATCCGCAGCGGCTGGTCGGCCGGGTAGTCGCGAAAATCGATCACGGGAACCTCCTATCTACGTTTAGCGCTGCATTTTAACCGACACTCGGGCGATCACAAACCGTGATCGCCCGAGTGTTTACCGACCGTCCGACGTTCCCACATCGTGCAACGCCGGGCACTTCCCCACCCACTCCGGCCTACTTCAGGCGGCCGACAAACCGCAGCGACTCAAGCTCGGCGTCGGCGTGCTTGCCGTCGAGCAGGGCCGCGTAGTCGGCCAGCGCGGCGGCGAGGCCGACAAACTCGCCGGGCGTGCCGGTGTAGAGCTCGGCGGTGTAGAACGGCTGGGCACCAAAGACCAGCACCTGCTGGGCGATCGGATCGCTGGCGTTCGCCAGGCTGGCCTGGGCGCGTTTGACCAGCGCGAGGTGCTCGGCGCTCGCCAGGCCAGCCTCGATCAGGTGTGAGCGCGAGGTGTGCAGATCGACCGCGGGCCAGATCTTCTGGCGGCCTAGCTCGATGTTCAGGTTGATCTGGGTATCCAGGCGGAGCGGCGTCGGCGCCCCGGTCGGCTCGGAGTCGGGCTGGCGGTCGAAATAGATCACCGTGATCGGCTGGCTGGCCGGGCGGCGCTCGGCGGCGGCATACTCCAGGGCCAGCTGGCGGTCGATGAACAGCAGGACCGGCCGATTGGCCTGGGCCAGATCCTCCGCCAGCGCCCAGCCGGTGTGCAGCGCCTGCTTGCGCAGGGCCGACTCATCCTCGCTGCGGGCAAAGACCATGGCCATATGCTCGCTGACGCCCGCCTCGCGCATCGTCCGCATCATATCGTTGACCTCGATGGTGTGTTCTTCATTGCCGACCAGCACCGCCGCGCCCTGGTAGCGCCGGGCGTTGCGCTCGACCAGCTCGCTCATCAGCACGAACTTGCCGGCGCCAGGAGGGCTGAAGATCCCAACCACGCTGCCGACGGTGATCGGCGCAAACACATCGATCACCTTGATGCCGGTCTCCAGCTGCTGGCCATAGCCGGGCGGAACGCTGCGCGACGTCGCCTCGACAAGTGTGGGCAGCGGCCCCGCGCCGTCAAGCGGCTCGCCGGTTGCGCTGATAACCCGGCCTAAAACTTGGGCGCCGACGGGCAGTGTCCAGGGTGTGGTGCTCATAGCAGGTGTCCTTTCTAAACGTAGGCTCACTATCGATTAAGGTCGGTGAATCCGTAGCGCTCTAGGCGCTGGCGTGCCGATTGAACAGTCCCACGATCGGGCGATAGCCCTTCAGCTCGGCCCAGTCGCGGGCGGTGCGGCCGTGGCGGTCGCGGGCGGCCGGATCGGCGCCGTGGGTGAGCAGCAGCTCCACGATTGGCGCGGAGTTGCGGATGGCGGCCCAGTGCAGCGGGGCCATCCCGCTGACGAGCGTGCGCTGAGGGTCGGCGCCGTGAGCCAGAAGCATGCGGACCGCCTCGGTCTGGACGGCGGCGATCGCGCTGTGCAAGGGTGTCAGGCCGTAGCTCGTGGTGGCGTTCGGGTCGGCCCCGGCCCCCAGCAGCAGCGCCAGCAGGTCCTGGTCGCCATCGGTGGCGGCGCGATGCAGCGCGGTGTAGCCGCCCGACAGCGGCAGATAGTACTGCTTGGCCGTGTCGTCGCCGGCATCCTCGCGAGCGTGCACCAGCGCCGGGTCTGCCGCGAGCAGCTCGCGGATTTTGGGCAGATTGCGGGTGCGAATGGTGATCAGAAACTGGACCGTCAGCGGGAAGTTCGCCGCTGGGCGCTGGTGGGCGAGATAGTCACGGGCCAGCGGCTCCATCCTTGCCTTGAGCCGTGCGCGGGCATCGAAGAGCCGTTTCTTGACCGTGTTCGCCGGAATCTCCAGGGTTGCGGCAATCTCCTTCAGCGACATGTCGGCCAGATAAAACAGCGTAATAACCTGGCGGCTTGACTCGGGCAGCTCGGCAATCGCCGCCCGCACCCGCTGGCCCAGCTCGCGGTCGGCGGCCAGTCGGGCGAGATCGAGGCTGGTCTTCAGCGCCGAGTCGTCCGCGTCCAGCCCGACGATCGGCGCCGGTCTGCCACGGGTCAGGCGATCGCCGTGCTTGAACAGGATTCGGTGGAACCAGGCCACAAAGGCGGCCGGCTCGCGCAGCTGTGGCAGCTGCAGGTAGGCCTCGATAAAGGCCTCCTGGGCGGCATCCTCGGCCAGGTGGGCGTCGCCGACCATGGCGTAGGCCAGGGCGTAGGCCATCCGCTGGAAACGGGCGACAATCGTGCCAAATGCGTCGACATCGCCCTGCTGGGCGGCTCTGATCAGGGTGGGCAGTTCCATCGTAGCGCTCGTTTCCAATAGGTGCGTTCAATCAGCTATACCCAAGAGTCCCAGGTGGGACACAAAAGGTTACTGGCGCTGGGCATGAGCAGATTGTAGCAAGCAAAAACCCGCGTCGGCGACGCGGGTTTTCGGAGTTCAACATAGTGATTCCAGGTCATTTGCTATACAGCGATCAGCGTGTTGAGCTTGATCAGAACCTCGTGGACCGTCGCCTCCGGCAGAACGCAGAAAAACTCCGCCTGGCGAATCCGCCAATCCAAACTTTTGACCTGATCGGCCAGGATCACGCCAGTCGCCGCCAGCCCATCTGGAATCGGCACCTCAAACGGATAGCCTTTGCTGTGGGTGGTGATCGGGCAGAAGATCGCCAGGCCGACTTTTCCGTTGTAGCGGGCTGGCGATAGAACCACGGCCGGGCGGCGACCGGACTGTTCATGGCCGGCCTGCGGGTTAAACGTCATCCACACCACATGGCCGCGCTCAGGGATATATGCCATACCTACCACACCTCGTCGCCGACCGGCCCGTCCGCTGCGATCTCCCGATGGATGTTGGCCTCGGTGATGCCAGCGAGCAGCTGATCGAGGGTTGGCGCAGCGACGACAATCGGGGTGATCACGAGCTGACCATCGAGCAGCGCAATCTCAACCAGCGCATCGTCGGCCAGCCCCACCTCGGTCGCAAACACCTTCGGGATGCGCACGGCCAGGCTATTGCCCCACTTTTGAACACGCGTCTGCATAGCGGCTCCTTTCTATAGTGTATATACAAAGAAGATACATCACAGCGGACGATTTGACAAGGCTTGTACTGATCTATGATGCAGCAACCAAAAACCCACGTCGACGACGCGGGTTTTTGCCAAAAGGATTGATTTAGGTGCGCTATGCGGCCCGCGTGCTGCGAGCCTCCAGCGCTGGCTGCACCACGTTATAGATTAACAATCGCCCCAAGTTTTCTTCGCAGGATCGCTTTCAATAGCTCACTCTTGGGAGGAAATATTTTTGGTAATAAGATATCCGTAAATGTATCATAACCACTAAAGTCGACGCCAGAATCCCCATTTATTGTTCGCTTAAAAGACATTTCCCTACTACCATCTATCCCAATGTTATAGTGCATCTCGATTAAGTTAATATTCTGCGACGGATTAGGGGCAACCGTATTTGTGTTTAAGCGCGTGGTTAACTCAATATTACGAAGGAGTTCATCTTGAATAACCCAAATCGTCTGTCCGCCCCATTCGTGAGCTAATGCTGTTTTTGCAAATAATTGTGTGACCATCCGACCCCAAACCTGACGTTTGTTGATCCCAGGACTTGCATGCTGATCAGAAAGAAGCGCATTTCTAAAGGCACTCCGCATATCAGTCGCATTTTCTGTATCTGATCCACTCGTGCTTGCGGTCATCACTTCCAAGATATACGGTTTTTCAAGATTAGGCAGCAGGATTGGAACATCAATAGGATTACGCTGGCCTTTTGAATATAAACCATTTTTCTTCGCAAGTTCAACTAGTCCCTGGATCTCTGTTTCGCTAAGCAATGCCGCGAATTCTTGGCTATGAAGCATATCCCCTAAAGAAACTTCAACAAGCGGAGCAGCAACGTAATCAAAATGGTAATTGATATCAGCATCTGCCACACGCTGTTTTAGCGTAACCTCTGACCAAATACCAATATCTATGCCTGTAGGTAGTCCTGCATGGAGCAGGAGATCGCGCTCATACGACTGTAGGGAATGGTTAATCGGCGGTAATCCTGAGCCAGTAAATCGTGCCGCAAGTAGGCGGCGTGGACAAACAACCCAGATATCTTGACCTCCTAAAATAGAGCATACTCCAGGAATAACTTCTGTGATATCTGGATTGAAATAGTGGGTAAGCGGCTCAGAAGGGGTAAGTTTGATTTCGGTTTGATAGCGGTTTCCGCCACCATCACATATCGCTTGCATGAAAGGACATTGACGTGCTTTACGAGCTACCTCTACTGAATTGCTCCGATCACTAATAGGAAACCCAAACAAATCAAAAATAGTTGGCACGTTTTTGATATCCTCACTAAAATACTATGCGTTTACAACTAGCTTGAGAAGCTGAGATTGTGGGTACGTTGATGGCAGCAAGAGTTTACGTATCTCTTTTGCCAGGACATATGCAACAGGAGGACAAACAGAATTCGCAATTTGCCGATGCTGATCCAAGTGCCGTACGCTACCAGAACGTCCACGTATAGGGCCTTTTAGCAAGTAGTGATCTGGGTAACCATGGAGACGCATATATTCTCGTGGGGTAAGATATCTATCATCGGTAGGATGGAAAAAAATCTCACCGCAGCGTAGGGTTAGAGAGAGATCTGAAAAAGATAATCGACGAAATTTTGTTGTATCTTTTTTAGTTAAGTTACAGCGTTGTTCAGCAGGCAGATGCAGCTCTCTGGCTAGATGCGAACCTTCTGGAACGCCGTGAATGCGCCTTCTATCACCATCAGGCGTAATATCAATATGGCTATTATCGGGGGGAGTATTCGATTTTGGGCTGGGCAAAGCCAGATCTCCTATAACATCACCAACTGTGACATATGGAAGTAGAGGAAGCATGGAGTTAACCTGTTTTTCAGGCTCACCATGAGTTGGAAGTGGAAACTGGAACTGTTGTCCGATAGCAATTCCAATCATAAATACACGTTCACGCATTTGAGCTACACCGTAATCAGATGCCTTGAGTATTTGCATTTTTATGTCATAGCCTAAGTTTTGTAGTTGTTTTCTAAGTGCTTCACAAACTCCACCGATTCTACCATCCTGATCTGGTGCTTTTAGAAATCCCTTAACTTGCTCAACCATTATTACTTTCGGTCGAAATACTTCAGCAAAACGAACAAACTCAAAAACCAACATTCCGCGCTCGTCATCCAAAAAAGCGCGTTTCCCAATTTGTGAAAAGCTTTGGCATGGACTTCCTCCACATAGCAAATCAAGCTCACCCGGTAATAAGGCTAAGTCCTGCATCAACTGCAGAGGATCGATCAGCCGAATATCATTTTCAATAACGCGGGTATTTCGCCTCTCCCTTAGAGCTGCAGCCCGTAATGTTTCACAGCAGTATGGATCAATTTCTATACACGCAAGAACGTCAAAGCCGGCCTGCTGTACGCCGATATCCATCCCACCTGCACCAGAAAAAAGCGAAAGAGATGAAAACATATGGATAGTTTCTTTCGGATTGATAGAAATAGTTTCCACCAATGCCCTAATAGCCAAGATTTCTATACAGAGATTAGCACAATCATGCGAATCCTTCAATCGGCATAGATATGCGGTAGATCAATAATCTGCGATCAATTGCCTTCAGCCAGGGAAAGCGAGGTTTTACCACAGAGGAAAAGGTACTCTAAATTGTAGCGAATATTATTTGCTTGCGCCAGGCACATGGGGATTTCCGTGGAGACAAATATAGCGAGCGTTGGTCGCTCGCTATATTTGCCCAAGTTAGCCGTAAATAGATTGTGGCTGGATTACGCGGCCCGTGTGCTGCGCGCCTCCACCGCTGGCTGCACCACGGCCTGGACGGTCTGGGGCGCGATGTACCAGAAGGCGGACTGAGCGGTCTGCCAGTCGGCCAGCAGCTCGGCCGCCCGTGGGCTGCCGGTGTTGCGCCAGTGCCGCTCGATCAGCGAGCGCAGGTGGTCGGCGACCAGCGGCGAGGACACCCGCTCGGCGTGGACAACCTCGCTGTTGAGCCGGGTTGGAAAGATGCCGGTTGGGTCGAAGATAAAGGCCGTGCCGCCGGTCATGCCGGCGCCGAAGTTGCGCCCGGTCTCGCCGAGCACCACGACGGTGCCGCCGGTCATATACTCGCAGCCGTGGTCGCCGATGCCCTCGATGACGGCGACCGCGCCGCTGTTGCGCACCGCGAACCGCTCCCCGCCGCTTCCCGCCGCAAACAGGCTGCCGCTGGTGGCGCCATACAGCGCGGTGTTGCCCAGGATCGTGGCCTCGTGGGGGGCGTACTGGGCCGCGTCGCTCGGCCGAATGATCAGCTCCCCGCCGGCCAGACCTTTGCCAACATAGTCGTTGGCATCGCCGACCACGGTCATATGCATACCGCGCACCGCGAAGGCGCCGAAGCTTTGCCCGGCCGTCCCGGTGAAGTGCAGCGTCGCCTCGCCGGTGATTCCCGCCAGCGCCCATTGGCCGGCCAGCGTCGCGCCAGTCGTGCGATTCTGGTTGCTGATGTGGGTTGAGATGGCGACCTCGTGGCCGTCGCGCAGGGCTGGGAGCGCCGTATCCAGCAGCTGCTGATTGAGCGCGTCGATCGCCTCCAGCGTGTGCCCGCCCATCCAGCGGCGGGCGCCCGTGGGGCTGGCCAGCCCCAGCAGCGCGCTCAGGTCCAGCGCGTCGTGGTCGGCGATGCCGGTCTGGCGCTGGCGCAGCAGCTCAACCTGGCCGATCACCTCGTCGAGCGTGCGGGCGCCGAGCTGGGCCAGAATCTCGCGCACCTCCTGGGCGATGTACTGCATAAAGGCCATCACATGCTCGGGCGTGCCGGGGAACTTGGCCCGCAGATCGGCGCGCTGGGTGGCGATGCCGACCGGGCAGTTGTTGCTATGACACGTCCGCGCCATCACGCAGCCCTCGGCCACCAGCGCGGCCGTGCCAAACGAGAACTCATCGGCGCCGAGCAGGGCGGCCATCACCACGTCGCGGCCGGTTTTCAGCCCGCCGTCGGCCCGCAGCCGCACCCGCCCGCGCAAATCGTTCAGCATCAGGGTCTGCTGGGTCTCGGCCAGGCCGATCTCCCACGGAATGCCGGCGTTTTTGATCGAGGACAGTGGTGAGGCGCCCGTCCCGCCGGAGTGCCCGCTGATCAGCACTACCTCGGCACCACCCTTGACCACCCCGGCGGCAATCGTCCCGACGCCCATCTCGGCGACCAGCTTGACCGAGATCGCCGCGCTTGGGTTGACCGTGCGCAGGTCGTAGATCAGCTGGGCCAGATCTTCAATCGAGTAGATATCGTGGTGCGGCGGTGGCGAGATCAGGGCCACGCCGGGGGTGGTGTGGCGAATTGCCGCAATCTCCTCGCTGACTTTCGAGCCGGGGATCTGGCCGCCCTCGCCGGGCTTCGAGCCTTGGGCCATCTTGATCTGCAGCTCGCGGGCGTTCATCAGGTAGGCCGGCGTGACCCCGAAGCGGCCCGAGGCGACCTGCTTGATTGCGCTGACCTTTTCGGTGTTGAAGCGGCGCGGATCTTCGCCGCCCTCGCCGCTGTTGCTCATGCCGCCCAGGCGATTCATCGCAATCGCCAGCGTCTCGTGGGCCTCGGCGCTGAGCGAGCCGTGGGAGATGGCGGCGGTTGAGAAGCGCCGGACAATCGCCTCGATCGGCTCAACCTCTTCCAGCGCAATCGGCGTGGTGGCGACAAACTCCAGCAGGTCGTGCGGGTCGGTGGCCGGGCGCTTGTTGACCAGCTCGGCGTACTCGCGATAGGCGGCGAACCCGGCCGCGAAATCGCTATCGGCGGCAGAGGCCAGCCGAACCGCCCGCTGCAGCGCGTGGACCACCGCCGGATGAAAGGCGTGGTACTCGCCATCTTTTTTGAACTTGTACAGGCCAGGGTGGCGCAGCGTGGGCTGCTCATCGCCGTAGGCCTCGGCGTGGCGGGCGACAGTTTCGCGGCCCAGCCGAACCCAGCCGGCCCCACCAAAGCGGGCGGGCGTGCCGGCCAGACAGCGCTCGATCACGGCCGTGCCCAGGCCCAGCGCCTCGAAGATCTGCGCGCCGCAGTAGCTGTCGATCGTCGAGATGCCCATCTTCGACATAACCTTGAGCAGGCCTTTTTCCAGCGCGTGGCAGTAGTTCTCCTCGGCCTCGGCAGGCGTGATCGGCGTGCGCGAGCGCTCGTTGGCGATCTCACGGACCGTCGCCAGGGCCACGTAGGGGTTGACCGCCTCGGCGCCATAGCCAACCAGCACCGCCAGATGATGGACCTCGTGGGTTTCGCCGCTTTCCACCACCAGCGAGCAGGTCGAGCGCTGCCCGGTGCGGATCAGGTGATGGTGGACTGCGCCCAGCGCCAGGACCATCGGGATCGGCAGCCGATGGGCGCTGACCGCCCGGTCGCTGACGATCAGAATTGTCGCCCCGGCGTCGAGCGCCCGATCGGCGGAGCTGCACAGGTCGTCCAGCGCATGTTCAAGCCAGCTCGGCTCATCGCTGACCGGAAACGTTGCATCGAGCGTCGCACAGCCAAAGGTCAGGTCCGAGCAGGCGCGCAGGGCGGCCAGCTCGTGGTCGCGCAGCACTGGCGAGGGCAGGCTGATCTGGTGGGCCTGGCCTGGGCGCTCGGCCAGCAGGTTGTGGCGTGGCCCAAGTCGAATCGAGAGCGACATCACCAGCTTCTCGCGCAGCGGGTCGATCGGCGGGTTGGTGACTTCGGCAAAGCGCTGCTTGAGATAGCTCGCCACCGGGCGGCCCAGCGCCGACAGCACCGCCGCCGGCGTGTCATCGCCCATCGAGCCAATTGGCTCGGCGCCGGATTGCGCCATCGGCTTGAGGACCATGCTCAGCGCCTCGCTGGTGTAGCCAAACGTCGCCTGCAAGTTCTCCAGCTCGGCGGCGCCGATGGCCGCGCTGGTTGCGGTGGATTTTTCGACCAGCTCGGCCAGGGTTGCCCCAACCCCGTGCAGCCACTGGCTGTAGGGCTGGTGGGTCGCAATCAAGGTTTTGACCGTGGTGTTGTCCAGCAGCGCGCCGCTGACCAGATCGACGGCCAGCATCTGGCCGGGGCCGAGGCGACCTTTGCGGACAATCCGCTCCTCGGCGATATCGGTGGCGCCCATCTCGCTGCCAACCACCACCAGGCCATCATCGGTGACCAGATAGCGGGCCGGGCGCAGGCCATTGCGGTCGAGGGCCGAGCCGACGATCCGCCCGTCGCAGAACGTCATGGCCGCCGGGCCATCCCACGGCTCCATCAGATTGGCGTGCCACTGATAGAAATCGCGCACGGTTGGGTCCAGATCGCTGATATGCTCCCAGGCCTCGGGCATCATCATCATAATCGCGTGGCGCACATCGCGGCCGCCGCGCACCAGCAGCTCCAGCACATTGTCGAACTTGGCCGAGTCGCTGCCGCTATCATCGACGATCGGCGTTAGATCGCGGACATTGCCAAGCAGCGGGCTGGCCAGATGCGGCTCACGGGCCCGCATCCAGTTGACATTGCCTTCAAGCGTGTTGATCTCGCCATTGTGGCTGACGACGCGAAAGGGTTGCGCCCGGTTCCAGGTGGGGAAGGTATTGGTCGAGTAGCGTTGGTGGTAGACAGCGGCCAGAGCGGTGTAGTCCTGGTCGGCCAGATCAAGATAGAACTGGGCGAGCAAGTTGGGCAACATCAGCCCTTTGTAGACAATTGTGCGACACGACAGCGACGGAATATACAGCTCAACCCCGGCGGCCAGGGCGTTGCGTTCCGCCCGGCGGCGGGTGCGATAGAGCTCACGCTCAAAGCTGTCGTCGTCCAGCTCGGCCGGGCGG
The DNA here is from genome assembly GCA_013813565.1 of Herpetosiphonaceae bacterium. Classification (GTDB taxonomy): domain Bacteria; phylum Chloroflexota; class Chloroflexia; order Chloroflexales; family Herpetosiphonaceae; genus JACCRK01. The sequence continues at coordinate 16,213 of JACCRK010000224.1, read as the reverse complement.
TCAACCAGCACCTGTTCAATCACCGGACAGGCCTCGCGGGCGACCGGGCCAAGCTGATCGCTGTCAACCGGCACGACGCGCCAGGCTAAAACCGCCAGGCCGCGCCAGGAGAACGCCTCATTGATAATGCTGCGCGCTTGATCGGTGGCGGCGGCGGGCAGAAACACCATGCCAACCCCGACCTGGAGCGGATCGGCGGCGATGCCACGGGCGGCCAGCTCACGGCCCAGCAGGGTGCGCGGCAACGTCGTCAAAAGCCCGGCGCCGTCGCCGGACAAGCCATCGGCAGCAACCGCGCCCCGGTGGGTGAGGCTGCCAAGCGCGCGGAGGGCTAGTTGCACAACGTTGTGGGTCGGGGAGCCGTCGGTACGTGCGACAAAACCAATGCCGCAGGCATCGTGTTCAAAGCGACCATCATACAGAAGGTTGGCCATGATGGGTCTCCTTTCGCGCACCAGTGGGTTGGTGCCGAGTGCTGGCGATGTTATGTGGAACATCGCGCTTCACAAAATCAATGAGTGTATAGCGAATAAGCCACCAGCATCATTGCTGTGAAGGGGCCAACATTGGAGACTCTGCATCTTTGCAGGGGGGAATTTTGTTTGGAATATCGAGAAAGGGGTGTTAAAACCAGGTTAAGCGGCATTGTACGGGAGATTGTGCAATTCGTCAATAGATTGTTGGGCAGTATTGACAATATCTATAACACAATGCGTTATAATTATGGCCCGTATTGCTTGACATGTGTAAACGTGCATGCTACCCTACGACATACATTATCGTTATTTTGTAAAAGAGGCGTTAAAAAACGTCAGAAGTGAGTGAGGGTCGCTATGGACCTCTCCACCCAACCAGTACCAGCGCCATCTGGCGATAGCTATCAACCTACCACGTTGCGCCCAACGCCTGTCGCTTCTGTCGAAAAGCCTGCTGAAAAGTCTGCCGATAAACCTGTGTCCGAGGCTGCCATCGATAGCGAAGCACTCATTAAACGCATGCGTGTCTACTGGCCTGATGAGGCGTTCGATATGATACGGCGGGCCTGGACGGTCGCTGAAACCGCCCACGCACCCCAGAAACGCAAGTCCGGCGAGGCCTACTTCAACCACCCCATCCAGGTTGCCCATATTCTGATCGACCTCAAGCTTGACCCACCCTCGATTGCCGCCGCGCTGCTCCACGACGTTGTTGAAGATACTCCGGTCACGCTGGCGGATGTTGAGCGTGGATTTGGCCGCGAAGTGGCCCATATTGTCGATGGCGTGACCAAGCTTAGCCGCCTGGAAGATCAGACCCTGGAGGAGGCCCAGGTTGGCACCTATCGCAAAATGTTTATCGCGATGGCCGACGACCCGCGGGTGGTGCTGATCAAGCTGGCCGACCGCCTGCACAATATGCGCACGCTTGGCTCGATGCCGCCGGAGAAGCAGCAGCGGATCGCCCGTGAGACCCTGGATGTCTACGCGCCGCTGGCCCACCGCCTGGGTATCTGGCAGTTCAAGTGGGAGCTGGAAGATATCGCCTTCCGCTATCTCAACCCCGAGAAATACCAGGAGATCAGCCGCCAGCTGGTGCTGCGCCGCGAAACCCGCGAGCGGATTGTCCAGCGGGTCAGCGCGCGCCTGAAGCAGATCCTCGACCGCGATGGGATCAAAGCTGAGGTCACCGGGCGGCCCAAACACATCTACTCGATCTTCCGCAAGATGGATCGCAAGAGCGTCAGCCTCGACCAGATCTACGATCAGCTGGCGGTGCGGGTCATCGTCGGCACCACCGATGAGTGCTATCGGGTGCTTGGCATCGTCCACGCGACCTGGACGCCGATTATGAGCGAGTTTGACGACTACATCGCGGTGCCCAAAGAGAGCATGTATCGCTCGCTGCACACGACGGTCGTCATCCCTGGCGAGCAGCCATGCGAGGTGCAGATTCGCACCCGTGAGATGCACGAGGTCTCCGAGCACGGGATTGCGGCGCACTGGCGCTACAAGGAGGGCTTTGGCCGCTCCGACCAGTCTTTCGAGGCCAAGCTGGGCTGGCTGCGCTCGGCGATCAACGGGCAGCGCGACCTTGACCCGACCGAGTTTTTCGAGTCGGTCAAGGAAGATGTGCTGCGCGAGCAGGTGTTTGTGCTGACACCCAAGGGCAAGATCATCGATCTGCCCAAAGGCTCGACGCCGATCGACTTCGCCTACCGGATTCACTCCGAGGTTGGCAATCGCTGCGTCGGAGCGCGGGTCAACAACAAGCCGGTGCCGCTGTTCTATCAGCTGCAGCACGGCGAGATCGTTGATGTTCTGACCAGCAAGACGCCGCGCGGACCGTCGCGGGACTGGCTGGAGTACGCCAAGTCAACCGGGGCCAAGACCCACATTCGGCGCTGGTTTCGCCGCCAGGAGCGCGATGTCAACATCTCGGCCGGCCGCGATCTGCTGGACAAAGAGCTGAAGCGGCTGGGCGTGCGGCCAACCCTGGACGAGGTGGCCAAAACCAACGGCTATAAAACGGTCGATGATCTGCTGGCGCATATTGGCAACGGCGATATGTCGCCGCGCCAGGCGATCCAGCGGGTGCTGAGCCTGAAGCCGGCCGAGGACGAGCCGCTGGCGGCCATCCCGACGATCGCGCCGCCGCGCAAGCCCTCCAAGCCGGGGGCGATCACGGTCCGTGGCGAGAGCAACGTCTACACGCGCATCGCCAAGTGCTGCAACCCGGTCTTTTCCGAGCCGATCATCGGCTACACGACCAAGGGCAACGGCATCACGGTGCACCGGGTTGACTGCTACAGCATCCTCAACGAGCGCAACCGCGAGCGGCTGATCGACGTCGAGTGGGGCGATGGCGAGCGCCAGTCCTACCCGGTGCCAATCCTGATCGACGCCTGGGATCGCGTCGGCCTGTGGCGCGATGTCACCAACGCGATCGCCGACGGCAACATCAATATCCAGGCGGTCCAGCAGCTGCCCAACAAGCACCACGGGCGGGCCACCCTGCTGGCGACGATCCGCATCGAGAGCATCGACCAGCTCGGCCACATTCTGGACAAGCTCAACCGGGTCAAGGACGTGATCGACGCCCACCGCGAGAACACCGTCGCGTCAACCCTGCTCTAGCCAAAAGTTTGGCGAACCTGACGCTAAACGCCAAAACGCTGCCTGCTGCGAACCTACCGCATCAGGCAGCGTTTTGATCTGGGGCGGGACAGCTTAGCGGGCGATCAAGGCCCGCATTCCGCTGAGCTGGCCGGTGCCGATCGTCTCCTGGTCGCGCTCCTGGCGCGCCGCCACAATGTGGGCCACCTCGTCGGCGGCAATGCGCCAGCCGCGCCCAAGCTGGTAGGCGCCGATCAGCTTTTTGCTGACCCAGCGGCGCACCGTTTCCTCGCTGGTCTGCATGAGCGCGGCGGCTTCCTCGATTGAATAGTCTGGTAGCATTTGTGCCCCCTTTGCTTAAGCAACCCGCATCGTTGGGGGTCGACACCGGCGGTGTCGTCACATCTTCTGACCTGCGTCCACTATAGCACACCTGCCTGCGCTAGAAGGCTCGACACCCCTGGCAAGCTGCACGAAATTCACCAGGCCGATTTTCAGCAGATTGCACAACACCTTGGGCAGCCAGCTACCACTCAGCATCGCCGTGGAAGTCGGGGCCGTGGTCGCGGGCGACAAAGGCCTCGATCGCGGCGCGCAGGTCGCCGAGGCGAAACACCGGGCCGTGGCCTGGGTAGCAGACCGCGTCATCGGGCCAGGTCAGCACGACGTTGCGCAGCGTCTCCAGGGTGGTCTTGAAATCGGCGGCCGACCAGGTGCGGCCCGGCCCGCCGGCAAAGATCGTGTCGCCGACGATCACCCGCTGGTCATCCTCGATCGCAAAGCAGATCATGTCGGGGATATGGCCGGGCGTGTAGCTGGCCTTTAGCGTGTGCCGGCCGACCTGGATCCGGTCGCCATCAAGCAGAATGCGGTCGGTTGGCAGCTCCAGATCCTGCGAGTGCGGCCCTGGGTGGGCCAGCAGCGGCACGTTAAGCCGTCGGCGCATCGTATCCAGCGCGCCAATGTGGTCGGCGTGGGTGTGGGTCAGGATAATCGCGATCGGCGTGGTGTCCGCCAGCATCTGGGCCAGCGTGTCCGGGTCGGCGCCGGGGTCGAACAGCACGCTTTCGCGGGTGTCGGGACAGACCAGCGCGTAGGTATTCATCGGCCAGGGCCCGACTGAGCGGGCGATCAGCTCCATAGCAGCCATAACATCTCCTTACAATAGCTCAATAGTGGGGGTTGATTCTTTGTCCACGAAGGCCACGAAGAACTACGAAGGTTGGATTCGTGGCCTTCATCAAGCATCTTCGTGTCCCTTCGTGGCCTTCGTGGACGAATCTACGCCTCGAACATAATCACCGAGCGCAGCGTCTCGCCGCGGTTCATCGCCGCGAAAGCATCCTCGGTCTCCTCCAGGGTTATCGTGCGGGTGACGACGGTATCGAGGTTGAGCTGGCCCTGGCGATACCACTCGGCCAGCATGGGGAAATCGCGGGTCGGCAGACAGTCGCCATACCACGAGACCCGCACGATCCCGCCGAGGTCGAAGAAGCGCTGCATCGGCAGCTGCAGCGGCTCGCTCTGGCCGGGCACGCCGATGATCACGCAGGTTCCGGCCAGGTCGCGGCAGAACAGCGCCTGCTCCCAGGTCTTGGCGCTGCCGACGGCCTCGAACGAGTAGTTCACGCCATTGCCGCCGGTCAGCGCCTTGATCTGCTCGACCGGGTCGCCGTCGCGGGCGTTGACGAGGTGGGTGGCGCCGAACTCCTTGGCCCACTCCAGCTTGCGCGGGTCAACGTCGACCGCGATGATCGTGGTGGCTCCCGCCAGCCGGGCGCCCTGGATGACGCTGTCGCCGACCCCGCCGCAGCCAAACACGGCCACGCTGGTGCCCGGCTGGACATCGGCGGCGTACAATGCCGCGCCAACCCCGGTCATCACCCCGCAGCCGATCAGCGCCATCTGGGCCGGCGGCAGCTCGGCGGGATAGGGGATGGCCTGGCCGGCGTGGACCAGGGTGTGGGTACAGAATGTGCCAATGCCCAGCACAGGATTGAGGACCTCGCCATCAAGGATGCGCATCCGCTTCTCGGCGTTCAGGCTGGCCGAGCAGAAGTTGGGCTTGCCCGCCAGGCAGAAGCGACAGCTCCCGCACGGCGCCCGCCAGGCCAGAATCACGTGGTCGCCGACCTGTGGGCGCTGCACGCCGGGGCCGACCGCCTCAACCACGCCCGCGCCCTCGTGGCCCAGCAGAAACGGAAAGCCCTCGCTGCCGTAGTGGCCGTCCTTCACGCCAAAGTCGGTGTGACAGACGCCTGAGGCCAGAATGCGGACCAAAACTTCGTTGGGGCCAGGATCGTCAATCGTAAACTCTTCGATGGAAACTGGTGCGCCGGGGGTTCGGGCGATTGCTCCGCGAGCGGTGATCGGCATTGCCATCCTCCTTGATGCATACCCATGTGGGACGATTTACGGGGCCAGAGCCACCAGATCAGGTGGACAAAAATCAGTATAGCATTGCTTTTCTCTGATCGAGCGCCCACATTAAAATCCTTTAGGCCGGAATGAACCTGGGGGTTTGGATTTTTGAGACGGCGTTGCGGTCCGTGCTATAATCGAGGGCACCGCGTGTAGAGGCTTGATGATGCTAAACAATCAGGAAATTACCCAAACAATTGTCGACATTGCCGATGCAATGGAGGTGCTGGGCGAGAATCGTTTCCGGGTCGCCGCCTACCGCCGCGCCGCCGACACGCTCGGCGCCCAGACCACCAGCCTGGCCACCCTGCACGCCCAGGGCGATCTGACCGCGCTGCCCGGCGTTGGCGAGGGCATCGCCGGGATTATTGGCGAGCTGCTGGATCAGGGCCACGCGCCATTTGTCGACGAGCTGCTGACCCGCGTTCCGCCAGGCCTGCTCGACATCCTGCGGGTCCCCGAGATCGGCCCCAAGTCGGCGGCGCGGCTGTTCCACGACGAGGGCATCACCGATCTGGCGGCGCTGCAGGCGGCGGCCAGCGAGGGGCGGCTGCGCGCGGTCAAGGGCTTTGGCGCCAAGACCGAGGCGCGGATCCTGGCCGCGATCAACCTGATGCTGACCAGCACCAATCGGCTGCGCCTGATTGATGCGCTGCCGGTGATGGACACGCTGGTGGCGGCGATCGGCGGGCTGGCCGGCGTGCGCAGGGTCGTCCCGGCCGGCTCGCTGCGCCGGGGCGCATCGACGGTCGGCGATCTCAACCTGCTGCTGGCGACCGACGATATCACCGGCGTGCGGGCGGCGCTGCGCCAGCTGCCTCAGGTCGCCGGCTGCGACCCCGATCTGGGGGATGTGTTCGGGCTGCAGCTGCACAATGGCATGCGCGCCGGGGTGGCCCTGACCCCGCCCGAGCAGTGGGGCAGCGCCCTGGTCTACTGGACCGGATCGCGCGAGCACGTCACCCAGCTGCAGGCGCTGGCCGCCGAGCGTGGCTGGTCGTTCGATGCACGTGGTTTTACGGTTGCCAACAGCCTGCGGCGCTGTCTGGATGAGGATTCGGTGTATGCCGCGCTCGATCTGCCAACCATTATCCCCGAGCTGCGTGAGGGCTGGGGCGAGATTGCGGCGGCGCAGCAGGGCAGATTGCCGACCGTGATCGAGCCTGGCGATATCCACGCCGATCTGCACTGGCACACGACCTGGAGCGACGGCAAGGGCTCGCTGCGCGAGATGGCCGAGGCCGGGCGGGCGCTGGGCTATGCCTTTATGTCGGTCGCCGACCACAGCGCCTACCTTGGCGTCACCGGCGGCCTCGACGCCGAGCGCCTGCGCCAGCAGCGGCTTGAGATCGATGCGCTCAACGCCGAGTACGGCGCGTCCGGCGCCAGCTTTCGGCTGCTCCAGGGCTGCGAGGTCGATATCCTGCCCGATGGCGCGCTGGCGCTGCCCGACGATGTGCTGGCCCGGCTCGATCTCGTGATCGCTTCGCCGCACGTTGCGTTGCGCCAGCCCCGCGAGGCGGCCACCGCCCGGCTGGTGCGGGCGATCAACAACCCGCACGTTGATATCATTGGCCACCCGACCGGGCGTCTGCTGAACACCCGCCCTGGCGCCGACCTCGACATGGCCCAGGTGATCGCTGCCGCCGCCAGCACGGGAACGATCCTGGAGGTCAACGCCGGCCCGGAGCGGCTGGACCTTGATGCGCCGCACATTCGCGCCGCGCTGGCCGCCGGAGTCAGGCTCACCATCAACACCGACGCCCACGATCCGCGCCATCTGGCCGGGATCTCCCTGGGCGTGACGACGGCCCGCCGGGGTGGCGCCGCCGCCGCCGACGTGATTAATACCTGGGAGCTAGCCCAGATAGCCGGTATCAACGATCGATCAGCATCGACATAAGCAATTTGCCACATGCTTGATCATTGATACATAGATCGGGAGGATCGATGGACTGCATTTTTTGTCGGATTGTTGCCGGGAATATTCCGTGCTACCGGGTGGCGGAAAACGATGACAGCCTGGCGTTTCTGGATATTGAGCCTGCCGCCAAAGGCCACGTCCTGGTGATCCCAAAACAGCATAGCGAGAATCTCCTTGATACCAAGCCCGATACCCTCGCGCTGGTCGCCCAGATGGTTCACCATGTTGCGCATCAGATCGATGTGACCCTGGAGCCAGACGGCATCAACATCTTGCAAAACAACCGTCCGGCGGCTGGGCAGGTGGTCATGCACTATCACGTTCACCTGATCCCGCGCTGGAATGACGACAATGTTATGAAGGCCTGGCGACCAAAACTTGCCACCAAACTGGACTTGAATGAAATCGCGGCGCAGCTCCGTGCAGCCGCTGGTTAGGAGCCAACGATGAGCGATCAAGAAGAAACCCTGGTGCATGAGCACGACCTGGAGCCTGACCCAGAGCCGGAAGAAATCCCGACCGCGATCCTGGAGCAGGATGAGGATTCAGCGCCCTCAGGTATGCTGCTCCAAACAGTCGCTTTTGCGCTGGGCGTTTTTATGATCCTGCTTTTATTGTTGTATCTAGCCAGCGGTGGCCGAATTCTCAACTTCGGCTCCGACGGCATCAATACCAACCCGAATAGCGAGCGCACGCCGATCCTCACAAACAACATGCCTGGTGGCGCGGGTGGCTCAAACACCAGCGCCAGTAGCGCCTCGAGCACGTTGTATGACCTCGATGGGCTAGGCAGCCTGCCGGACTATGCCTCAGAGATTGCGCCTGAGTTTCTACCCTACTGGCTCCAGCATGGCGGCGAGCGGATATTTGGCCGCCCCCTGCCGCAGCCAACCCCGCTGCTGGAAGAGAACGGGCGCAAGTTCCAGTGGTTCGAGCGGGCGCGGCTGGAGCTGTGGCCCGAGTACGCCGCCACGAAGTACCTGATCCAGCCGGGGCGAATTGGCACCGAGTTCACCAAAGGGGTTGAATTTCCGACCCAGCAGTTCTTCGTCAATCGACCGGGCCTGGTGTACGAAGAGGTCACCCAGCACGGCCTGCGCGGCGAGTTCCTGAAGTTCTGGCAGGAGAACGGCGGCGTGGATATCTTCGGCTACCCGATCAGCGATGAGCTACAGGTGATTCTGCCCGAGGATCGCGCCTACCACACAGTGCAGTATTTCGAGCGCGCCCGCTTCGAGCTGCACCCCAACGATCCTAACCAGCCCGTCAAGCTGGGCCTGCTCGGCACCGGCCTGTATATGCAGGAGCTGAAGCCCAACCTCGACCCAATCAAGCCAACTGCTGTGCCGCTAACGCCGTAGCGGGTTTTCGGGTTTAGAGAAATTTTGTTTTTGATCCACGACACCCGCACGCGGGTACCCGACGAATAGCACGAAGAATCGGCATTATATGCACACTCCACGATCCACGATCAGCTAAACGGCCCACATCACCCCGATGCGGGCCGTTGGTGTGTCGGGCGGCTGGGGGAGCGTTCAAAAACCTAAAACCAGCGGGCCGCCACAATCAAACATCGTGGCGGCCCGCTGTGAACCTTTATCTCCTTAGAAAGCCCTAAAACCCCACTAGCTGCTAGCTACTAGCTGCCAGCTACTGAAGCCTCACTCCTCGCCCGAGCGCGCCCCGGCCATCGGCGCGATGACCTCGCGGGAGCGGCTGCCCTCGGCGGGGCCGACGACGCCCTGCTGCTCCAGCAGCTCGATCAGCTGGGCGGCCTTGCTGTAGCCGATCCGCAGGCGGCGCTGGAGCATCGAGGCCGAGGCGCGCTGGTGCTGGCGGACCAGCAGGATGGCCTTGGGCAGCAGCTCGTCCTGTTCCTCGGGCTGCAGGAACACATCGCCCATCGAGGTCTGGGCATCGGCTGGCGGAGTGGTCCCGGCGGCGGTTGCGCCATCGGCGGCCGGGCTTTCCGGCGGCACCTGCGAGCGCCAGAACCCGACGACCCGCTCGACCTCGCCGTCGGAGACGTAGGTTCCCTGGATGCGCACCGGCTTGGCGGCGTCGGCGGCCAGATACAGCATATCGCCGCGACCAAGCAGCTGCTCGGCGCCGGGCGTGTCCAGAATAACCCGCGAGTCGATCTGCGAGGTGACCGCGAAGGCGATCCGCGAGGGGAAGTTGGCCTTGATCAGCCCGGTCACCACATCGACCGAGGGCCGCTGGGTGGCGATGATCAGGTGGATCCCGGTGGCGCGGGCCATCTGGGCCAGCCGGCAGATCAGGGTCTCGACCTCGTCGGGGGCCAGCATCATCAGGTCGGCCAGCTCGTCGATAATCACGATGATGTAGGGCATTGGCTCAAGGTCGGGGCGCTTGCGGGCGGCCGTCATGTAGCTCTCAAGGTTGCGGAAGCCGCCCTTGGCAAACACCTTGTAGCGCCGCTCCATCTCGCGCACCGCCCACTTCAGCGAGCTGACCACCCGCTCCAGCTCGGTCACCACCGGCGTGAGCAGATGCGGAATATTGTTGTACACAATCAGCTCAACCATCTTGGGGTCGACCATGATGAACTTGAGCTCGTTGGGCGTGTGCTTGACTAGCAGCGAAGTAATGATCGAGTTGATACAGATACTCTTGCCCGAGCCGGTGCTGCCGGCGACCAGCAGGTGCGGCATGCGGGTCATATCGGCGATCACCGCGCTGCCGGAGACATCTTTGCCCAGCGGCAGCTTGAGCTTGCCGCGCTTGGCCTCGAACTCATCGCTGGCCATCACGTCGCGCATCGCCACCATCGCAATCGCCGAGTTGGGGATCTCGATGCCGACCACCGAGCGTCCCGGCACCGGCGCCTCGATCCGCAGCGACGGAGCGGCCAGCGCCATCGCCAGATCGTTGTGCAGGCTGGTGATCTTGTTGATCTTCACCCCGATCGCTGGCTGGAGGGCGAACTGGGTCACCGCCGGGCCGGTGTTGGCCTCGACCACCCGTGCCTCGACCTTGAACGAGGCCAGGGTCTCCTCGATAATCCGGGCCTTCTCGCGCTTTTCCTCATCGCTGATCTGACCCTCGACAAAGTCATCGAGCAGCGACAGCGCGGGCAGTGGCCAAGCGCGGTGCTCGTTGGCCTCATCCGGCTCGATGAAATGCTCATCGACGGGCCTTTCTGGCTCGGCCGAGGCGGGCTTGGCTGGCAGCTTCCTGGTCGGCGCCTCGTTGATCGGCTGGCCGGGCACCACTGGCGGCGGCGCCACCTCTTTGCGGCGGGGCGGGCGCTGGATCGACTGCGGGTCGCGGTTGAACAGGCTGGCGTGGGCCGGGCGCTCGGCGATCGGTGTGAGCACCAGCTCCTCAAGGGTCTGCTGCTCCTCCAGGGTTGCCTGGGCGCGGCGGCGGCCGGCGGCGGCCGTGCGGGGCAGCGGCGGCAGCTCAGCGGCATCGAGCTGGCGGTCGGGATCGGTAATTGGCACCGGCGCGCCAACCAGGCGGCGGGCCAGATTACGCAGGCCAACGGTGTAAAACACCAGCGTTGCCCAGATCTGGCGAATCGTCAGATTGAAGGTGAGCATAATCCCGATCAGGCCAGTTGTAATTGACAGCAGCAGCGCGCCACCCTTGCCGATTGCGCCGATCAGCATCGACAGCATCAGGCCGCCGACAACACCGCCGCCCTCGCCAAGGTGAAAATCACGGTTGGCGTGGCGGGTGTCAAAGCCGGGATAGTCGAGCAGCATCAGCAGCGACATCAGCACCATCACGGTTCCCATAACATTGGCTCCGCTGAGGCGGCGGTCACTAAATCGCTCCTGAAAAATCATCAGGGCGCCCAGCACCCCGAGCGCCACTGGAACCAACACTTTGCCAGTGCCAAAGGCCGTCTCAACCGCCCCATTCCAGCGCGTGCCAATCACTCCCTGGTCGCCGTCGAGTATGCTGAACAGCAGCGTAAGCAGCCCCAGGGTCACCAGCACGACCGCGAAGATCTCGCGCTGGAGGTTGGCTGGAATATCAAAGCGCGGCCCAACGACGCCCTTGCTGGTGCGCCTTTTGGCGGGCGCCCGCTTGGAGCTGCTGGTTGAACGGCGTTTAGTTGAGGGTTTCCGTGTGGTCATCGTATACTTTCCAAACAAAGAGCAGCGATTCAGCATTAGCGGAGGCTGGGTAGCAGTCGGGTATGGGCGATGTTCTATCCTGAGATTATAGCACAGACGGTCGATTTTTCTGGCATCAGCGAGTGATTTTGGTCGATGAGCTATTTTTTAGGAGCGAATCTTGCAGGGATTGGGAGTGCTGTTATGATATACCTTAATTCATCAGTGCGAAAGTAGATCTGCAATGTCGTTGTCTGCGCAATCTCCGACAAGTATGCTTGAATCATTGCTCCCTCCAGACCTGTTTGCTGCGGTGCGCAATCCTTTGCCCTCGCCGACGGCCCTGGACGAAGCCTATACCCAGCTTGCTACAATGCTCGAGATCCTGGTCCCGTTTGTCCCGCTGACCGCCCGAAATGCCGCTCGTACGCTCGATATGACGGCGATGTTGCCAGCGCAGTACCTTGAGGGCAGCCTGCTCTGCGCCGATCTCTCTGGCTTTACCATGCTGGCGGCTGAGCTGGCCAAGACTGGGCGCCAGGGCAGCGAGGAAGTCAGCGCGATCATCAATCAGGTCTTCACCCAGCTGCTAAATGCGGTCTATCGCTATGGCGGCGAGGTGGTAAAGTTTGCCGGCGATGCGGTGACAGCCTTTTTCGCCGCCGAGCGGGTGGGTAAAAACCACGCCGATCTGGCGGCGACGGCGACGCTGATGATGCAAAGCGCCATGCGCGATTTTGCCTCGCTGGCGACCAGCCGGGGCAATTTCCCCCTCCGTCTGCGCATCACCGTCCACAGCGGGCTGGTCTTTATGGCCGAGGTTGGCAACGAGAACCACCGGGAGCTGATCGTCACCGGCCGCGCGGTGCACCAGGTGATGGTGGCCCAGCGCTACACCGGCCCGGCGCAAATTGTCATCACGCCGGCCGCTCGCGCCCAGCTCTCCAGCGCCAAGACCGAGCCGCTGGTCCCCGACCTCTATCTCCTCCACGATCTCGCCGAGCAGCCGGCTGGCCTGGCCACGTCAGCGGCGGATCCCCCCGCTGTGGCCCCGAGTCTGGCACTGCTGCTGGAGCTGGCCGCACGCATTGTGGCGCTCCGACCGTATGTTCCCGCTGGCCTTTCCCAGCGTCTGGCCCAGATGACGCATACCACCGGTGAGTTTCGCCCGGTCACAGTCATCTTTGCCGGAATGGCCGCGTTTACCAATGCGCTGGCCTTGCTTGATGTCACTGATGTCTCGGAGCGCGAGATCGCGATTGTGCAGCAGGTGCTGAACTCGTGCTATACCCGCGCGCAGACGGTGCTGGGCTACTTTGGCGGCAGCATCAACAAGGTCGATATGGCGATTAGCGGCGACCGCCTGATGGGCCTGTTTGGCGCACCGGTCGCCCACGAGGATGACCCGATCCGGGCCGTCAAGGCGGCGCTGGAGCTGCGCACGGCGCTGTATGAGATCGACTGTGACACCACCACGCTACTGCAAACCTGGCGCTCGATCCACTCGCAGCGGACAGCGCAAACCCCCCGTACCTCCCAGCCGCTGATTGGGATCGCCAATGGCACTGTCTTTGCCGGCATCGTTGGCTCAGCCGAGCGCCACGAGTATACCGTGATGGGCGAGACCGTCAATCTGGCCGCGCGCCTGTTCGAGGCGGCCCGGCCCGGCCATCTGCTGCTGCCAGCGCTGACCTATCAGGAGGTGCGCCACCTCGTCGATGCCGAACCATTGCCGGAGCTGAATCTCAAGGGCTTTACCAAAGCGGTGGCCGCATTTCAGATCCAGCAGCTGCGGATCGAGACCGGCCACACGCCCGATACGCCCTTTGTTGGCCGCACCCAGGAGCTGGCCCAGATCAGTGGGCGGATTGAGGATGTGCTGCAGTCCGGCCAGCACGCCGGGCAGATTGTGGCGCTGGTGGGCGAGGCTGGGATCGGCAAAACCCGGCTGGCCGAAGAGATTGTGAATATGCTGCAGCCAGCCACCCTCATTCGGGTACTCTGCCAGAGCTACGAGCAGACGACGCCGTATGCCACCGCTGGCCAGATTGTGCGCGATCTGCTCCAGCTCAGCTCCGGCGATAAGCGCGAGCTGCAGGTCGCCAGCGTCGAGCGCCGGCTCGCCGAGCTGGTGCCGGCCTGGAGCCGCTTCGCACCCCTGCTTGGCCCCGTCCTTAGCCTACCATTTGCCGAGACCCCACTGACCCGCAGCCTCGCGCCAGCCCAACGCCGCGAACGAACCGATGACGTTCTCGTCAGCGTAATTCTGGCGGCCGCCCGAACGCAGCCAACGCTGCTGCTAATCGATACTCTCCAGCTAATCGACGCATCGAGCCACGCGATTCTGCAGCAGGTCACGGCCGAGCTGGATCAGACCCCGCTGGTGGTGCTGCTGACCTACCGCAGCACGCCGACGCTGGCCGAGCCGTGGGCGGAGCTATCATATTGTACGACCTTGCAGGTTCCGCCGCTGAGCCGTGGCGAGAGCACCGAGCTGCTGGCGGTGCTGCTTGGTGGCACCCCGCCCGTTGAGCTGCTGCCGCTGATCGAGCGCACCGCCGGCATGCCGCTGTACCTTGAGCAAACGGTGCGCTACCTTCTGGAGACTAACGCGATTCAGCGCACGGCCGACGGCACCCTGATCAGCACCGATCCCGCCGCCATCACCAGCGTTCCCAGCCAGATTGAGCAGCTGATTATGGCCCGCCTCGACCAGCTCGATGAGGAAACCCGCACGCTGGTGCAGGTCGCCGCAGTGATTGGGCAGCAGTTTAGCGAGGCGCTGCTCGCCAGGGTTCTGGGAGCCTCTGAGCTGCGCCAGTCGCGCCTGTACGAACTGGTCGAGGCGCGGATGCTGGACTATGCCGATGAGACCGCCACCGCCTATCGTTTTCGGCAGGCCCTGATTCGCGACGTGGTCTACGATAGCCTGCTGTACGCCCGGCGCCAGAATCTGCACTACACGGTCGCTGGGGCGATTGAAGAAATCTATGCGGCCGATCTGGCCGGGCAGCGGGTGGTGCTGGCCCAGCACTATCAGCGGGCCGCCCAGCCGCTGCCAGCCTTTACCAACTATGTCGCAGCGGCCAAACAGGCCCAGGAGCGCTATGCCAACCAGGAGGCGCTGACGCTGTACGAGCAGGCGCTGCTGCTGGCGGCTCAGCTTGAGGCCCTTCAGCAGCTTGAATCCAGGGCTGCGATTGATGTCTACGCCAACAGCGGCGACATCATGTCATTTACCGGGGCATATGATCGGGCGCGTGAGCAGTACCAGCATGTCTTCGAGACGATTCGCGATCTGACCCTGGCCCAGCTGGCGACCTTGCAGCGCAAGATCGGCAGCACCTATGAGCAGCAGGGCAACTGGGAGCAGGCGCTAACCTGGTTTGCCGCCGCTGAAGAAAGCGTCGGGGCCGAAATGCCTGACTTTGAGGTCATGCGCGAGTACGCCCAGATTTTGAGCGCGATCGGCTGGGTGCAGTTTCGCCAGGGTAACATCGAAACCGCCGAGTATCAGCTTGGCCAGGGCCTTGATCTGATCAAGCCGCTGGGGCTTGATGCCGAGGAGGCCAGCATTCTCAATCGGCTGGGCGGGGTGGCCTACACCAACGGCGACATGGCGCTGGCGCGCTCGTATGTGACCCAGAGCCTGGCCGCCAGCGAGCGCAGTGGCGCCTTGATGGCGCAGGCGACCGCGCTGGGCAATCTGGGCAATCTCGCCGCCAGCCAGGGGTTGACCGACGACTCGATTGGCTATTATCAGCACGCGATGTCGCTGCACGAGCAGACCGGGTCGCGCCGTGAGATGGCAATTGTGGCGAATAATCTTGGCTGGGCCTTCTATGATGCCGAGCGCTATACCGAAGCGCTTGGTGAGTTGAAGCGGGCGCGGGAGCTGGCGCTGGAGCTGCGCGATGCCTACACCCACTCGATCGCGCTCTCAAATCTGGCGATTGTGATGCTGGCGATGGATGACCTGGCGGCGGCGGAGGCCTATCTTGAACAAGGCCAGATCCTGGCCAGCGAGACCGACACCAGCTCGCTCACGATCGAAAATATCATTACCAGGGCGGGCATTGCGCTACGACGGGGCAAGCTGGAGCAGGTTCAGCGGCTGTATGATCAGGTCGTGTTGCTGATAGATGATCTGGCCAGCGAGGAGTACGGCAAGCTGCAGCGGCTGGAGGGCCAGCTGCTGTTCGCTCAAGGCAAGCTGGCGGAGGCTCGCGCTGTCCTGGACCAGAACCATACATTCTTTATGGGGCTGGATAAAATTGCCGAGGCCCGGCGCACGCAAACAATCCTCAATGCGCTGGCGGCAGCTGAATAGTCGTGCTGGTGCCAGGGGCAGGTTTTAGGAATTAGCGGTTAGGGATCTGGTGATCCTCGTGCGACGACAAAAAAGGGTGGCCTGGAAATCCCAGGCCACCCTTTGTGTTTAAGCAAACCGTCTATTGGTCGTCAATCAATGTCTGGACGTATGTGGCATTGTTGAGCGAGGTGTTCGGCGTAGTGCCGGCCCAGATGGTGCCGCCGCCAGCCCACAGCGACTGGCTGTTGGTCCAGGTTCCAGCCCAGATTGTGCCGCCAGCCCAGATGGTGCCACCGCCCCAGATAAGGCCGCCGCTCCAGATGGTACCGCCCCCCCAGATAAGGCCACCGCCCCAGATGACGCCACCGCTCCAGAT